>CALWEX010000011.1 GCA_944377425.1 uncultured Clostridia bacterium | reverse complement strand
ACGGAGGGAGGGAAATTCATGTCAGAGGTTAGAGTAAAAGAAAATGAATCCTTGGATAGTGCTCTTCGTCGCTTTAAAAGAAACTGTGCCAGAGATGGTATAATGGGTGAAGTTCGTAAGAGAGAACATTATGACAAGCCAAGCGTTAAGCGTAAAAAGAAATCAGAGGCTGCAAGAAAGCGTAAATTCAAATAATTGAAGGCTGAGATGGTAAATATGTCTTTAAAAGACAAACTTATGCTTGATTTGAAAGAAGCCATGAAAGATAAAGACACTATACGCAAAAATACAGTGCAGCTTGTTCGTTCTGGTGTACTTCAAATTGAGAAAGATAAAAAGATTGAGCTTGATGATGAAGGCGTGCTTGATGTAATATCAAAAGAGCTTAAAAAACGCCGTGATTCCATGCCTGACTATGTTAAAAGCGGACGTCAGGACCTCATTGATAATCTTAATAAAGAAATTGAAGTTTTACTTACTTACCTTCCAAAACAGTTGACTGAAGACGAAATAAGGGCAATTGTGGAAGAAGCTGTTAAGGAAACAGGTGCCACAACTATGAAGGATATGGGCAAGGTTATGGCTAATGTAACACCAAAGGTTAAAGGCCGTGCCGATAACAAAATAGTAAGCGGACTTGTAAAACAGATGCTTCAGTAAAGCAAACGACCGTTGCGAAAGCAGCGGTCTTTTTTGCGTTATAAAAATTGATTATACTTAAATTATAAAATAAAAAGCAACAGTTAATTTAGATAAATTTAACTGTTGCTTTATATGTATTATTTTTGTTCTTCAGTTTTTTCTTTTTTAGCTCTAAATTTGGACATGTCTGTTAAGTATTTTTTAGCAGCAAGAAGTGCAACTATAGATAAAACGCCTAAGAGCATTTGGAATGTATCAAGGTGTTCAACTACCATTTGTCTTGATATAGCAAGCATTAAAACTTCTATAAGGTTTTCTGGTGTATGCTGACACAAGAGTTTTACAAACTCAAGACCTACTACAAGTGTTAAGGCTGATGCAAGGAAAGCTGAAAAATCAGAAGATGACATTTTAAATATGTCTACATTTACAATTTGAGAAATTAGGTTATACAGCATAAAAATGATTACAATAGTTATAAATATTGCTACTATAATCTCAAAGAGCTGAATAATTTTGAACATTAAACTGCTGAATTTGTCTTTAAATGTTATAAAATCCATCCAATTACCTCCTGTTTTTTTAATCTTTCTAATCTTTTTAATTATATTTTATACACTGATGGGGCACAAGTCAAGAAATATAAAAATAGAAGGTTTTGGGATTTAATTTGTCGGATTTAGAAACTAAAAAATTTTTGTTTTAAAATATAAATTATAATATTTTTTGTTTTAACTTTTAAGAAATAAGACTCTTTAGAATATTTTAAAACTAAATTAATTAATGTTTTTGTTATTATTTATTATTGAGTTGAGTTTTAGTTAAAATTTTACAACCGACACCATAATACTAAGAATCTAGTTATTATGGTATCGGTTGTATTAAATAGCCTAAGCTTTGCGGTTTATGTGTTTTTTAGAATACGACTCATTGGAGTACTCAGTATTATATGAGGTATAGTTTGTTTTTGTGTAAAAAAATTTAGAGCTTGATTCAAAATCTGCTTTAGTATCTGTGTTGCTTTGTGTTTTGTGTTCTGGAGCAGTATTTTGATTTTCCTGAATTTCGTTATTTTCAGACTCAAAACTTTCATCTGTTTCTGTTTTATCATCTGTGACGTTATGGTCATTTTCAAGGTTGTTATCTGGTTTATTGTCTTTTTCTATTGTTTTGTCTTTTTCTTTTTCATCTTTTTCGGAAGGCAGTCTGCCGTATTCTCCGCTTTTTATAAATTTCTGTGTGCTTTCATCAATCCTATCAAGTGAACGCTTTTCATGCATGGCTATTTTTAATTTTTCACTTTTGGATATGTATGGATTATTTTCTACAGCTTTAACGGTAGATAAGGATTTACTTATTTTGCCCATTTTAAGCCGGTCTACTTCTTCCTTTGTTCTGCATTTGCGCAGTTTTTCCTCATAAGCCTTTTGTTCTGCTTCTTCGGCTACAAGCTGACGGTATGCTTCAGGGTCTTTAGCTTTTAGATATTCTCGTTCTTCTGATGTTAATTCTTCTCCTGCAAAAAGCTTAGTATGTATTGCTCGAAGCTTGTCATCGCCGCGTGAAGCGCTTTCTTGAATTTCCTGAGCATTTTGGGCACTGTTTAGCCATTCGTCTAAAGATTTGCTTTTGTCGTTATATTTTCCGCTTTGTTTTTTAAGATACCAATGAGTTTCCATTTCCATACTTTTCATTTGGGATGATAATCTGCCCATAATTGCAAAATTCATGTATTGAACCTCCTTCCGTGCTTTGTAAAGATTACGTTCCTCTTTAATTAATATATCGAACTATTAGTTTTAAATTTAATATGTTTTGTGTATTTTTAATATTAAATAATAGTGCTTTGTATATTTTAAGAAGAATTTTATAAAAAATATTTGATAAAATATAGTACTTTTTACATTTTATATAATTAAATTATAAGAATTAATTTTATAAAAATTACAGTTTAATAGTTTATATTGGTTATAAAAAATATTAATTATAAAAAGAGTATAAGTTCATTGAAAACCATATAGTAACAGATTATATTTAATAATTTTAATTATAATTTGTTAATCACTATTAAATGGGTAGGGCTATTTTGTAGGGTATTAACTGCAATTTAGATTTTAGGTTAAGAGAAAATATGATGGTGAAATAATCTGAATAAAAATGGTTTGTTTTTAATGTAAGGAATATGGATAAATCAAACGTATTTTTAAAGTGATTTGGTATAAATCTTTAAATCGGTATTTAGTTTTAATTTATAAATCGTGTATTTTATTTTCTGTTAACTAAGCATAATTGTATATAAATAAAAACAATGATTTTTTGTGTAATATTCAATATATAACAATTTGTTATAGATTTTTGTATACAAACCGATAATTGTTAGCAATATTTAACAGTTATATAATAATTTTAAGCTTAAGCAATTAAAAAAAGCGCTTTTTATTTAAAAAACGTATGGGAGGCGGTAATTTATGTTTAATGGAAATGTGGCTTTTTATGATGTTTGTAAAAGAAAAATATAGTTATTTTTTATTGGTGTTTAACGAAAATAAAAACGCTAAAGGTAAAATTATATAATTTTTGGCAAGTTCTATTATTTAAAAAAGTAAAATAATTTGTTATTTTTTTAAATGCTTTATTAGTTAATTGATTTTTTAGTATGTAAAAAGGCTTTTAAAACATGCAGCTTTTTGAGAATAGTAAAGATTTTTATTTAGCGGTATTTTTAAAAGTATATATGACATTACATATTTTATATCTGCAAATTAAGTATAAATATATTTTATTTTTTATCCTAATGCAAAGTCTTTTTATGAGTGTAAATCAGTATGCGGAAAGATATATTTTGTGTGCTTTCCAAATTAAATTATTTTGCTTATAAATTGAATTAATAATAAGATTTTGCAATATTACATTTCCTTAAATTAAAAATATCTTTTCTTTATAAGTTTTTAGTAAAACCAATAAAATTAATTATTTGATTAAAAAGGAGGGGCTTTTATGGCTGAATTTTTGGATGCTGTTGATGGTTTTCTGTGGGGTATGCCATTTATTATATTTGTGCTTGTAATAGGTCTTTATTATACTTTGCGCTCTGGACTGTTTTCTATTATACATTTGCCTTATATTATGAAAAACACCATAGGAAACAGAAGTGACAGTGAGAAAAGCAGCTCTGACGGTACTATATCATCATTTGCGGCTGTTGCTATAGCTATTGGCGGTACTGTAGGTGCTGGTAATCTGGCTGGTGTTGCTACAGCTGTTGCAACAGGCGGACCGGGTTCAGTTTTTTGGATGCTTGTATGGGCATTTTTTGGAATGATGATTAAGGTTGTAGAGGTTACTCTTGGCTGTTATTACAGAAATAAAGATGATGATGGCAATTATTACGGCGGCGCTACATTTATGATTGAAAAAGGCATTGACTAGGATAAAGGTAAGAAATATGGCGTTTTCCTTGCTACGGGCTTTTCAATTTCACTTTTTATTTCATGGCTTGCCGGTTCACAGGCATATACAATTTCAGAATCTCTGCATGTAGCATTTGGGATTAATCCTATAGTATTTGTTTTCCTTTATTCTTTCTTTATTTATTATGTAACTTGTAAAGGAACAACTCGCATTGGTAAGTTTGCTGAAAAATTGGTTCCTTTTATGTGTCTTGCTTTCATAGTTGGCGGTATTCTTCTTATAATTATGAATTTAAGTAATCTTCCTGGCGTTATTAAGGCAATTTTCCACGATGCATTTACAGGTTCTGCTGCAACAGGCGGATTCATTGGTTCTACAGTATCAGTAGCTATGCGTTCAGGTATTTCCCGTTCAATGAACTCAAACGAAGCTGGGCAGGGTACATCACCTTTTGTTCATGGTTCAGCTAACGTTGACCACCCAATGAAACAGGGTCTTTGGGGTGCTTTTGAGGTATTTATAGATACAGTTATTATTTGTACAATTACTGCTTTAGCTGTACTTTGCACAGGCGTTTGGACTAACGGCGAGGCTGGTGCTACACTTACAATGTCAGCTTATACACAGACATTCGGTCAGGTTGGAACATGGTTCCTTGGTATAATGGCTCTTCTTTTTGGTTTAACAACAACATCAGCTTGGTATGCTTATGATATAGTTAATATACGTTATATGCTGCGTAATCATCCTGCTTTAAGGGATAAACTTGTTGGTGCATGGAAGTTCCTTTTCCCTATACCAAATATTGTAATTGTAACAACACTTACACTCCATGATTATGATGCCACAGTTTTCTGGGCTATAACAGATATAGCATTGGTTCTTCCAGTATTCTTTAACTTATTCTCATTATTTGTATTGCGTGACAAGTTTTGGGAGATATTTAAAGACTACAAAGCTCGTTATATGGGTATAGGCAAAGTTGACCCTAATTTCCCTATATTCTATGAGAATGTAAAAGGTGTAGCTGAGAGAGAAAAAGAAATAAATGTTAAGCATCAGCAGGCACTTAAAGGCTAAAAATTAAATAATACAAAAATAAGAAAACCCGAAATTTGAACCGACCCCCAAAAGTTAGACCTAAAACTAACAATAGGGAGGTCGGTTTTTTATGGCAAAATATTCATTTGAATTAAAAAAACAAATTGTACTTGAATATTTATCTGGTAACGGAAGCTCTG
>CALWEX010000010.1 GCA_944377425.1 uncultured Clostridia bacterium | reverse complement strand
CTTATTGTAGAAAACATTGATTTACGCAATGTAAAGCCCGGAATATATAAATTTTACTGCTTTCCACTTAAAATAGAAAATGCCGACGGCAGCCCTGTAAGAGCAGTTTTGGAATTATAAATATTTTCACAATAAAATCACCATAAATTCAAACTTAGCTCATACCCCATTCACACTAATCCCCTATACTCTCATTGTAACAAAAAACAATGAAAGAAAGGATGATTAAATGAAAAGAAAAATACTTACTTTGCTCTTTGCAGCAGCAACAGTCTTGTCTTTAAGCAGTGTAAGTGTTATGGCACAAACAACAAGTGAGCAAACAAGTGAACAAACGCTGGTTTCTTCAGACCAAAATGAAAATAGAGAATTTGACAAAAATACATTAATGGGTACAGTTTTGTCCTGCAATGATGAAACAATAACAATTCAAACATCACCCGGACGCAGAGGCGGCAGACAATTACAAAATCAATCAAGCGAAGATAATGATTCTGAAGATTTAAAAGCCCAAACTCAAACAGAAAGTGAAACAACTGAAACAGGCCAAGACCAATTAACTCAAACTCTGCCTGAAAAGCCTGACAACGGCCAAGAGCCTAAAGGTGAGGAAAAAACTGTTTTAATAACTGATTCTACATTAATCTATACTCAAGAAGATGGTACACAAACCCAAGCTCAATTAAGCGATATATCAGAGGGTATGATGATTAAAGTTGAAATAGCAGAAGATTCAGATATGCAAAGCAGTCAAGTAACAGCTCAAAGTATTACTGTTTCTGAAAGAAAAGACCGTCCTGAAAAGCAATCTGATACACAAACAAATAGCCAAGAAAATCAATCAAGTGTAGACACTGAGGAGAAATAAATTTAAGAAATAACCATAAATGAATTAATTTAGCCAATTTCTTTCTGCAGCTTACCATTTAAAACTATTAACTAAATTTAAAGTTATTAAAGCTATTTAAAATATTCAATACTATTCAAAACTTTGACTAAAAAAGCGCTCCATTCTGTTATTTAACAGTTGGAGCGTTTATCTTTTATACCTTATGCTAATTAAAATTTCCTTTTTAAAAAACCATAAAATATATAACTATTTATATTTCTCAGCAGTCTATTGGATTAAGTTTTCCTGTCTGAGTATCTATTACAAATCCGCGTATTGCAACATCTTTTGGCATAAGCGGATGATTTTTAAGTATATCAACTGTTTCAGCAACAGAGCTTTCTACAGTGTCAAAACCACTAAGCCATTTTTCAAAATCAATACCGCAGTAACGCATCATATCTATATGGTCTTGTGAAACACCTCTTTTTAAAAGGTGCTCTATCATCATTTTTGCATTAATTCCAGCAACACCACAGTCGGTATGTCCTATAACCATAACTTCCTCAACGCCAAGCTCAACAATACCTATAAGAAGGCTTCTTACAACACTTCCAAATGGATTTGTAACCATTCCTCCGGCATTTTTAATCATTTTTACATCGCCATTTTTAATGCCTAAAGCAGCCGGTATAAGCTCCACAAGTCTTGTATCCATACAAGTCAAAATAGCAATTTTTTTATCAGGATATTTACTTGTCTGGAAGTTTTTGTATTCTCCGCTTTCTACAAATTTCTCGTTATATTTTAAAAGCTCATCTATCACTTTCTTCAATCCTCCTTATGTATTACATATTCACAAGCACCGTATATTCCAGCGTCGTTTCCTAAAATGGCTGGCAGCACTTCTGTTTCCGACTCAGTATTAAAAGAGTATAAATCAAAGTATTTCTTAATAGGCTTTAATATTACATCTCCGGCTTTTGAAACACCGCCGCCTATTACAAACACATCAGGGTCAAAAGCCCCTGCCATATAGCTTAAACCAAGGCCTATATATTTTCCGGCCATATCAAAAGCTGCAAGGCACAGCTCATCACCTTTTTGCGCACACTCAGCCATATCCTTAACAGTAAAATCTGAAAAACTATTAATAAGTGAGTTATTATAATTTTTTAAATTTTCTTTTGCAAACCTTAATATTCCTACTGCAGAAGCGTAATATTCAAGACAGCCGCACTTTCCGCATGTGCATTTTTCAGTTTCGTTTATATTAACTTTAAAGTGCCCTATTTCTCCGGCGTTGCCACGGCTTCCAGCTACTACTTTACCGTTATATATAACAGCTCCGCCAACCCCTGTGCCTATGGTTGCCATTACTATATTTTTATACTTTTTTCCGCTGCCATAAACAGCCTCACCAAGACCTGCCGCATCAGCATCGTTAAGAACAGCACATTTAACACCAGTTATATTTTGCAGCTCCTCTGCAGCTTTTTTATATCCCCAGCCTATATTAACACAGCCACGAACAAGGCCGTCTTTATCCACAGGACCAGGAACGCAAAGACCTATTCCCAAAACGGAATTTTTATCTATATGTTTTTCTTCGGCTTTTTTTGCTGTTTCCTGTGCAATCTGGCTTATTACAAACTCACCGTTATTTCTTTTATCGGTTTTAACACTCCATTTTTCAATTAAACCTTTCTGTAAATTAAAAAGTCCCAGCTTTATTTCGGTGCCGCCTAAATCTACACCGAAAACATATTCTTTTGCCATTAAATACACTCCTCGCTGAAAGGAAGTTTAATTTCTTTACCATTTAAAACAGCTTTTGTAAGGTCTTCGCCTACATAATTAAGTTTAAGAGAGAAAAATGGCACATTTTTTTCAATAAGGCTTAAAAATATTTTGTCGCCTTCCCAGCAGTAAAGAGAGCGAACTTTTTCTTTTTCAACCCACATAAGCTCCCCTTCATCACATTCCTTTAAACTGCCGGAAAAATCATCAGACAAAAACAAATGCATATACTCCGTTCCCCATTTATCCGAAACAAAAGTCACTATACCCTTATATGTATACGAATTAAGTGTAAGGCCTGTTTCCTCATTTACTTCTCTTAAGGCACAATCCTCAGGGCTTTCACCATATTCAAACTTGCCGCCTACGGCAATCCATTTGTCTTTATTTTCGTCTATTTCCTTTTTTGTTCTGTGAAGCATTAAGTAATATCCGTCTTTTTCTATATAGCAAAGTGTAGTATTGCGCATATTATCACCTTTAATTTAAAGCCCATGTTATACACACGGGCTTTCTTTTTATAACTTTTTATACTTTTCCAATCAGTCTAAATTGTCAAATGTTTCCCTTATTGCTTTTATAAAGTCAAGGCTGTTTAATGCAACAGGGTTTTTAAACTCTGTAATTGAAGCAAGGTCTTTTGTCATTTTACCGTCTTCTATAGTCTTAATAACGGCTTTTTCAAGTTTATTAGCAAATTCAACAAGCTCTGGAATATTGTCTAACTCGCCTCTTTTTCTTAAAGCGCCTGTCCATGCAAATATTGTGGCAACGGAGTTTGTTGATGTTTCCTCGCCTTTAAGGTGTTTATAATAATGTCTTTGAACAGTACCGTGAGCAGCCTCATACTCATATATTCCTGAAGGTGAAACAAGCACAGATGTCATCATAGCAAGTGAGCCAAAAGCAGAAGAAATCATATCGCTGAATACGTCACCATCGTAGTTTTTGCATGCCCAAATAAAGCCGCCTTCTGACTTCATAACTCTTGCTACAGCATCATCTATAAGTGTATAGAAATATTCTATGCCGCTGTTTTCAAATTTTTCTTTGTACTCGTTTTCGTAAATATCAGCAAATATATCTTTAAATGTGTGGTCGTATTTTTTGGAAATAGTATCCTTTGTAGCAAACCAAAGGCTTTCTTTTCTGTCAAGAGCGTAATTAAAGCAGCTTCTTGCAAAGCTCTCTATAGAAGAATTTAAGTTGTGCTGACCCTGTAATACACCAGCACCTTTAAAGTTATGTATAAGCTCTCTTGTTTCATTTCCGTTTTCGTCTGTAAAAACAAGCTCAGCCTTGCCTGCTGAAGGCACTTTAATTTCAACTGATTTATAAACATCGCCGTAAGCATGTCTTGCTATAGTTATAGGCTTTTTCCAGCACTTAACAACAGGCTCTATGCCTTTAACAACTATAGGTGTTCTGAATACTGTACCGTCAAGTATAGCTCTTATTGTGCCGTTAGGGCTTTTCCACATTTCTTTAAGGTTATATTCCTTTACTCTTGCAGCATTTGGTGTAATTGTAGCGCATTTTACTGCTACACCGTATTTTTTAGCAGCCTCGGCAGATTCAATAGTTACTTTATCATCTGTAGCATTTCTGTTTTCAAGGCCTAAGTCGTAATACTCAGTTTTTAAATCAACATATGGGCAAATAAGCTCGTCTTTAATCATTTTCCATAATATTCTTGTCATTTCGTCTCCGTCCATCTCAACAAGAGGCGTAATCATTTTAATTTTTTCCATAGCTTCCTCCATTTATAATATATTAAATAAAATACACACCATTACTTAATTGTTGCTATACCCCATATTTATAAGCTCCTGAACCTTTTCATTATCCGGTGCATTATTTGAAACCTCATAAACCTCAATCATATTTATAAGGTTTTCATCCTCCAAGCCTTTTTTATTAAAGCTCTTAAAGCCCACAATAACATTTTCACGCATTTTCTTCAAATCGTTGTCTGTTTGAATATTAAGCTTTTTACAGGCAAGTCCTAAAGCATATGCCAGCTCATAATCAGAAATTATAGCCGGATGCATATCGCTTTTAAGCTTTATTCTTATTGCGTCTTCAATAAGCATGGGAATCATTAAAACACCTTCTTTAGTTTTCAGCTACAGCAGTAAATTTCTCATCCAGCTCAGGGCATGTCTTTTTAAGATTTACCGGCCTGCCTTCTTTATTTAAAAAACAGTGGCGGCTTTTTCCAACAGCAAAAAGTTTTCCTGTAGACTTATCAGTCATAGTATATTTTATAGTCATTTTAATGCCGTTATAAAATTCTTCCGAAACATCAATTAAAACAGTATCATCAAAATTAACCATTACTTTATAATCGCACTCAACGCCTATAACAGGGCTTATAATGCCCTCATCCTCAAGGCGCTTATAGCTAAAGCCAATTTCACTCATTAAATAAACTCTGGCTTCTTCCATCCATCTTATAAAGTTGGAATGATGAACCACACCCATTTTATCTGTTTCGTAGTAATGCACATGATGCTCGTATGGTTTTAAATTCATTTTGTTCTCCATTTCAAATTACAGCATAATTATTTGTAACATTATAATTATATAGTTTACTTATGAATTTAACAATATCAATGTTGAATGTTTTAAAACACCCGTTTTTTACGCTAATGCATAATATGTTGAATAATACAAAACTATATGATAGAATATATAATAAATTTATAATACAATAATTTACAAACAAGTAATTTTTACGAAATTTTAACAACAAACTATTAAAGAGGGTGGTATTTTGGACAAATTAAGAGAATCCGGCGAAAATTATCTGGAAACAATACTTGTGCTTGAAAAAAGAAACGGTATTGCCCGCTCTGTTGATGTGGCAAATGAGCTTAACTTTTCAAAGCCGTCTATAAGCCGTGCAATGAGTGTACTTAAAGAAGCCGGTTATGTAACAGTTGGCAATATAAACCAGCTTGTTTTAACACCGGAAGGCCGCAAAATAGCCGAAAGCGTTTATGAGCGCCACTGCATACTTCACGATTATTTAGTAAGCATAGGCGTTGATGAAGAAACAGCATCAAAAGATGCCTGCCGCATTGAGCATGTAATAAGTGAAGAAACATTTCAGTGCATTAAATCTCTTTTAAAGAAAGAAGATTAATTTTTTTGCCTTATAGTTAGCATATATAAACAAAGGTTTTGAAAACTAATCTAAATTTCAGCATGAAATATTAATTATATAACGAAATAATCGTTTCTTGAAGTAATATATATTTCACAGTGAAACATATTTTGCAGAATATATGCATTTTTTTACTTAAACACACAAAACGGCGCCGAACAAACGACGCCGTTAATTTTTTATTATTTATTATATTCTTCCATAGCTTTATTAACGCTTTCCTCACAGGAGCGCATAGCCTCTATTGTATCAGCAAAAAGCTTATCCAGCTCAACGCCTAATCTTTCTGCTCCCTGCTCTATAACATCTCTTGAACAGCCAGCGGCAAACCTTTTATCCTTAAATTTCTTTTTAAGACTTTTTGTTTCCATATCCATAACACTTTTAGACGGACGCATTATAGCCGCCGCACCTATAAGACCTGTAAGCTCATCAACGGCAAAAAGTACTTTTTCCATTTCATGCTTAGGCTCTATATCTGAGCATAAACCATAACCATGGCTGCAAACAGAATTTATAAAATCATCGCTTAACCCTGCTTCTTTTAAAAGCTCAGGCGCTTTTTTGCAGTGTTCATCAGGATAAAGCTCAAAATCTATGTCGTGCAAAAGGCCTACAGTTGCCCAATAATCAGCCTCGTTGCCATAGCCAAGGTTTTGAGCATACCATCTCATTACACCTTCAACAGTTAAGCCATGCTGAATATGGAAAGGTTCTTTATTATACTTTTTTAAAAGCTCTAAAGCTTCCTGCCTGTTAATACATTCCATAATTAATTACACCTCTTATTCTTTAACAAGGTAATCCGGTGTTGAAAGGTATCTGTCGCCTGTATCCGGTACAATAACTACTATATTTTTGCCTTTATTTTCTGGCCTTTTAGCAAGCTTAAAAGCTGCCCATACAGCGGCACCTGCTGAAATACCTGCAAGAACACCTTCTTTTTGTGCAAGACGTCTGCCTGTTTCGTAAGCGTCTTCGTTTGTAACAGTTATAATTTCGTCATAAAGCTTTGTATCAAGTATTTCCGGCACAAAGTTAGCGCCTATACCCTGAAGCTTATGTGGGCCTGCCTCACCTTTTGAAAGCAAAGGTGATGAAGCCGGCTCTACAGCCACAATTTTAACATTAGGGTTCTTTTCTTTAAGAAATCTGCCTGTACCTGTTATAGTACCGCCTGTACCAACTCCAGCAACAAATATATCCACATTACCTTCTGTATCTTCCCAAATTTCAGGGCCTGTTGTTGAATAATGTGCTTTAGGGTTTGCCGGGTTTACAAACTGACCAGCAATAAAACTGCCTTCTGTATTTTTAGCCAATTCCTCTGCCTTATTTACAGCACCCTGCATACCTTCTTTACCTGGTGTTAAAACAATATCAGCGCCGTATGCTTTAAGAAGGTTAATTCTTTCAACACTCATAGTATCAGGCATTACAAAAACTGCTTTATATCCTCTTGAAGCAGCTGCGCAAGCAAGGCCTATACCTGTGTTTCCGCTTGTAGGCTCTATAATAACAGAGCCTTTTTTAATAAGGCCTTTTGCCTCTGCATCGTCAAGCATAAACTTTGCAACACGGTCTTTTGCGCTTCCGGCCGGATTAAGAAATTCAAGCTTTGCTATAACGCTTGCTCCAGCGTTTTCTTCTTTTTCTATGTTTTTAAGCCTTAAAAGCGGTGTTCTACCCACTAAATCAGTTATCTGTTCATAAATTTTCATAAGCTGCCTCCTTATTTTTAATAATAGTAATTTGTTTTACAGTAATTATACCATAATAGTAGGAAAATAAAAGTTTTATATAAATATTAAGTTTTCAAAGCATAGTTAATATATTACAAAAAACATAGTTCAATAAATGCAATTTTAAGATGTTATACCACAGATTTTAAATTCTTGTACAAATACATATTACTTATTTACTGGTAACTTAAAACAAAAACCAGATTGATTATGCACTTAAGCATAAATCAATCCGGTTTATATATGTTATTTATTGGTAAATGTATTTATTGCATGTTATTTATTATTAAGCACAATTTCTGCTTTAAACAAATCTCCGTCTATCTCCAGATTAAACCTTCCACCTTGAAGCTCCACAAGGCTTTTGGCAATATTAAGTCCCAAACCGCTGCCTTCTGTATTTCTTGAGGCATCACCTCTTACAAATCTTTCCATAAGCTCATCAGCATTTATATTAAGCTGGTCTTTGGAAATATTTTTTACAGAAATAATTGTATTAGTCTGAGTTTGTTTTAAGTCTACATAAACCCTTGTGCCGCTTTGAGCGTATTTACATGCATTTGAAAAAAGATTATCAAGCACACGCCACAAAAGCCTGCCATCTGCTGTTATTTTCCTTTCTTCATCTGGTATTGAAATTACAACATTAAGGTTCGCGTTTTTAAACCTGTCGCTGTATTCTGCTGATGACTGATATATAATCTCGCTAGACAAAAACTCCTTCATATCCACATTAATATTACCTGTTGACGCTTTAGAGGCCTCAAGAAGGTCATCTATAAGCTTTTTAAGCCTGTCTGACTGACGGGAGAGAACATCAATGTATTCTTTTTCCTCCTCAGGTGTATGGTCTTTTTTAAGCAAATCCACATAATTAATTATAGATGTAAGAGGTGTTTTAATATCATGCGAAACATTTGTTATAAGCTCTGTTTTCATTCTTTCGCTTTTCATCTGCTTTTCAACTGCAAGTGATATACCGCTGTTAATGGAGTTCAGGTTTTCTCCATGCTTTTTAAAACGCCATTTCATTGAAGCTGTATTGATTTTAAAATTAATATTACCTTTTGCCATTTCCTCTGCCGCCGTTTCAAGTCTAACAGCCATTTTGGCAAACTTAGCTACAGCAAGTAGAGCTATTACGTCGATTATAAAAGCAAAGCCAAATGAACCGCTGGCATTTATAAACATAATTACCATTAAAAACACTACAGCGCCCCATGTAACAGATAAAGAGCCGAAAAAGCCAGAAAAAACAGACAGTATTTTCTTAATTATTTTTAAACACAATATTATGCATTTAAAGCATATTGTATTACGCCATATACCGCCTATTTTAAGTCTTGTGGCTGTAGTAAGGGCACTGCCCAAAAATACCGTTGCAACTGCTGACATACTAAGCAGAGAAAATACTATAAAATAGCTTTCGTATGAGCCATAATAGTTGTAATAATATATATTATCCCAAATTCCTATTAACGCCCCTACGCCAAATGCGCCTATAAAAAAGGCCATTAAATAATATAAATCAAGAGGTATTTTATCCAGAACATTAAGAGCTATTACATAATTACCTTCATTATCCTTTTTATGCCCTGCTGCAAATATAAGAAACAGGAATGAAATTAAGCTTGTAATACCAAAAATTACAGCAGTATACGCTACAGTATACCTTATAGGAAAGAATTTATCGTAAAGCAGTGATTGACCATAAAGAGAGCTATCCTTTGGTATAGGGTCTTCAAGTGAATATTCAATAGTATAGTATCTATTGTTGCTTGCTAAAATCCTCATGCTGCCTTCAAGGCCAGGGTTTTCCACTTTGCCATTAGTATAATAAGAAGGTATATCTAATATTTCTGTATTCTCAGCATTATAATAAGATTCTACATATGGTTGCTCCATTACTGCATTTGTTTTATCCGAAGTACTATCTTCTTTAATGGTTATACACAAACCATCCTCAATGCCCGCAACTGAACCAGTATACATAAACTCTGTAAAATAGTTATAAACTACATTTTCTGTATGGTTTTTGCATATATCAGTCTGTATAAATTTGCTTTTAGATGGTGAATCTGACTGTGAATATACACCCATGTAGCAGCCCACAACAACCGAGAGCGATGCTACAGAAAATATTGCTGCTGAGAATATAAAAATAATACAGACTATTGTTTTTAATAAAGTATTCGATTTTAGTCTATTCATTTTTTTGCCTCCATTTTATATCCATGTCCCCATACAACCTTTAAATAATGCGGCTCAGCAGGGTTAATCTCTATCTTTTCTCTTAAATGCCTAATATGCACCGCTACAGAGCCTTCTGAGCCTATAGGCTTTTCCTGCCATATTCTTTCGTAAATCTCCGCTGAAGAAAACACCTTATTTGCGTTTTCTGACAAAAATTTAAGTATATTGTATTCAATAGGCGTAAGTGTTACCTCCTCGCCATCAACTTTAACTATTTTGGCTTCATCATCTATTTCAATGCCGCCTATTACAATTTTTCCAGGTTTTTGTTCCATTCCCCCAAGCTTTGTATAGCGCCTTAACTGAGAGCGTACTCTGGCCTGCACCTCTATGGGGTTAAAAGGCTTTGTTATGTAATCATCAGCCCCTATGTTAAGGCCAAGTATTTTATCGCTGTCTTCACTTTTAGCTGTAAGCATTATAACAGGTATATTGTATTCTTCTCTAAGCTTTGCTGTAGCGGCAATGCCGTCCATTTCAGGCATCATAATATCCATCAGTATAAGATGTATATCATTGTTTTTTACACATTCCAAAGCTTCTTTACCTGTATTTGCTTCAAATATATTATAGTTTTCAGAAGAAAGATAAATTTTCAGCGCTGAAACAATATCTTTTTCATCATCACAAATTAAAATGTTATACATATATAAATCCTCCCAAATATATAATCCCCTAATTTAGTAGTCTTTTATTTTGTTAATATCATTATACCAAACAACACAATTAAGAAAAAAGTATGTAAATCCTTAAGATTTCTTTAAGCGGTTACTTAAAACACAAAAGAGCGCAAAAGTTTAAAACTAAACTCAGCGCTCTTTAAAATTCAAATTTTTCTATTTATGTTTAAACAATTGAATGTTTATTTTAAATCAGGGTTTTCTTTTTTATAAAACATAAGTGATATTACAATTACTACAACACAGATTAAAATATAAACCAAAGTCATAGGGTTAGCCAAACCGCCTATTATTATAATAAGTGAGCCTATAACAGCCAATATAGGTATAATAAGGCCTTTTGCAGTGCTTAAACCGTCCTCTTTTTTAAAGTACATTTTAATTACTTCTGCGTAAAGTAGTATATAAAGTATATAACTTGCTACAATAGGTATTTCTGATACATCAGAGTTAGGCATTAAATTAAGCTTAGTTACAAAATAGTGGATAAATGCCCACACAATGCAGATAACAAATGACATTGCACTGGAGCTTGCCGGTGTGCCGTAACGCTTGCTTATTTGACCTATTGTATCTGCTTTAGGGAACATTTTCCTTATTGCAAGTGAATACGGAAGACGTATATAGCCAAGTACAAATCCGTTTACTGTGCCTAAAACAGAAACAATTATAAATATAAGTATTATTTTTGAACCTATGCCGCCAAATATTTTTTCAGCCGCAACAGTAACATGGCCATCACCTAAAGTTAAAATTTCCTGTGGGCCTACAAGTATACATATACCTACAAAATAAAGAATATAAACAGCAAGTATAAATATAGGTCCAACTACAAGGGCAATAGGCAAATTACGTTTTGAGTTTTTAATCTCATGCGCTATTGAAGTTGATACAACCCAGCCATCGTAAGAAAAAGCAATAGGCGCCAAAGCCGCAAGCCAACCTAAAGATGATGCTGTTTTAGGTACCTCATTAAAAGCAGTTTTTACATCACCTATTACAAAGCCTGATATTGCGATTAAAAACAATGGTATAAGTTTTATTATTGTAGCTGCATTCTGAAAATACCCACCAAGCTTTACTGACAGAGTATTTAATGCAAAAAAGAATGCTACAAAAACAAGGCTTACAACAAGCGTAATTTCCGGTGTTATTTCAATACCGTAAAGCATAGCCAGATATACACCAGCTACACCGGCTACAACTACTATAAGTGATGGATAGTACACAAATATCTGAAACCATCCAAAAGCGCAGGCTGTTTTATGGCCAGAAAACTCGTCAGCATAGGTTATAAGTCCGCCCGGGTTTTTGGTTTTAGATGCCAAAACGCTTATTGTAAGGCTGCCGAATATAATTCCAACAGCCGCCAAAGTAAACACAAGTACACCTTTTAGTATATCGCCATTTGTATATACAAGTATGTTATCACTCTTAAAAAATATACCAGAGCCAATAACAGTACCTACAATCATAGTTATAGCGGTAAACAAACTGTATTCTCTTGTCTTCATTATTTCACTCCTTTAAATTACATATTTAACTTAAAAACCGCTTATTTTCGGTCTTGAGTTTATAGTATACCAAAAAAATAGGATTTAGCATACTATTTTTTTGTGTAAAAAACGATTTTTTATGTATTTTGTTTAGTACTTTAGAAAAAAATAAAAAAATCCCGAAGAAAAATATCTTCGGGATAAGGTTCTTTGATAAATGATTATCTCTTTGAGAACTGTCGTAACGTTTAGAAAATATGCCTGTGGCATATTTTTAGTTGCGACCACAGAAGCTTTGCTTCGAGGATTAAAAGTGCATAAAAAAATCCCGAAGAATAATATCTTCGGGATAAAGGTTCTTTGATAAATGATTATCTCTTTGAGAACTGTGGAGCACGACGTGCTTTTTTGAGACCGTACTGCTCTCGTTTTAGCGCCGTTTTTCCTTGATTTTACGGGCTTTTTTGAGGTGGTGGCTCCCGGTTGTCCTACCCCTTAACCCAATCAACCGGCGGCATTATCTGCGGTGCCGGACGGGTGAAGCGCCTGATTCACTACATCAAAAAGTTCTTCGGGCTTATTGTACTTGACCTTTGCATAAATGTCCATAGTTGTTTTGCTGTTTTCATGTCCGGCAAGGTACTGGACCGTCTTGGGGTCAACGCCTGCATAAAGCAAATTTGTAATATAGGTGTGCCGGAGCTGATGGGGCGTCACTTCAAAATCCA
>CALWEX010000009.1 GCA_944377425.1 uncultured Clostridia bacterium | reverse complement strand
ATACTCATAGCCTTTACAGCTGTAATTTCTCCGTTTTTCCATCTAGTATATACAGCTTCAAATTCCGGCAGTTTCTTTGCCTTTCTGCCCTTGTATTTTCCCTGCTTTCGTGCTTCTGCTATACCTTCCTTCTGCCTTTGGAGTATATATTCCCTTTCCAGCTCAGCAACAGCACCAAAAACAGTAAGCATAAATTTGCCCGTAGGCGTATTTGTATCAATGGCTTCTTTTTTGCTTATAAATATTACACCCTTTTTATTTAATATATCTATAAGCTCAAGAAGGTCTTTTGTGTTTCTGGCAAACCTGCTTATACTCTCACATATAACAGTGTCGTCTTTTCTTACAAATTCCAGCATCTTTTTAAGCTCTGGCCTGTCAGTGCTTTTGCCGCTTATTTTATCAATAAATACCTCGTCAACATTAAGCTCTTTCATAAGCACTTCCTGCCTTATAGTGTTCTGTTCCTGGGTGCTTACTCTTATATACCCTATTTTCATTTAAAATTCTCCTTCCGTCTCTTTAGGCTATACCTTTTAGGGACATAAAAAAAGTGTGCCAATAAAGTCGGTTTTTATATTTGGGAACGTTCCCAAAATTATATAAACCCTATTGGCACACTTTGCTTTTAATTAAACATAATATCCCTGAACATAGGCAATTTCTTCTATGTATTGTCTTACAACTTCAGGCTCCATAAGCATTTCTTCTATTTCCCAGCAGTCAAAGCCGTTTTCAAGCAAAAACAGTATTTCATCTTCACTTACCCCGGCATAAGAACCATATTCAACAAGCTGAGAATATAAAGTATTCTTTTCATCATACTTATACTCATCATCATTGTATTTGTATCCCTTGCTTAAAACACCGCTGTATATATCCCACATATAGTCATCGTAAATACTTCCGTACATTCCTCCGTAACTGTATATACCGTTGTCCAGTTTTTTTGTATAAAAATTAAAGTATTCTCTTTCTCCAAACCTGTTTATTTTAACTATCTCACCTCTTCCAATTTTTATTTCTTCATAAACCTGCTTTTTAAGAATACTTTTGTTTACTGCCTTTTTCAGTATTTCAGCCGTAGAGGCATATACGCATATTCCAAGAAACTTATAATCAAATACAGCCATAGGATTATTGCCTTTTACTATATAAATACTGTCCTCACTGTCAATAAAAGTAAAACAAAAAGAGCCTTCAACATTTTCTGCCGCATATTTTATGGCATCTATGTTAAAGGCTCCTTTGTTTTCTATAAGCTGTACTGCTATAAAGCTGTCTGTTTCTATTTTTGTATTCGGTAAATTCAATTCCTTTCTTAAAAGCTTATCATTATAAATTATTCCGTTGTGTGCAAATGCAAATTTGTTATTTCCTGGCATACCCTGAAAGGGCTGGTTATTATAAACTTTATTGGCACTGCCCTGTGTTGCAAGCCTGTTGTGTCCCATTACAACAAATGTATCCCTTGGAAGGTTGTATTTAAGGCAGTGCGCCGGAACACCGTATTTTATTACATTCAACTTTTCTGAAGAATTAAAAGCTATGCCGGAAGCATCTGTTCCCCTTTCTTCACCGCATATTGAAAGATTTTTTAAAATTCTTTTTCTTTCTTTGTAGCCTATTTTATTTTTATAATCAATAATTCCAAATAAACAGCACATTTACATCTCCTCCTCTGTATTTACAGGCTCATTTGGATAAAGCCTTCTTTCTTTTAAATACCTTATAAGCTCAGGGTAATTTATCGTATCAATAAACTTAAACCAGCTTAAGCTTTCCAGTTCTTCCTCAGAAATAGAATAAGCTACACTGCATATGGTTTCCACCATTTGAAGTGTAGCTATAAATGTATTGTATTTAAGTGTTCCCCTCCACATACGGAACTCTATTGTATCTTTGTTATTCAAATTTACACAGGCATATCTTCCCAGAGCCGAATTTTTGGCATTGTGCAGAACCTGATGCGGCTTTTCTTTAAATCCGTACCTTGCCGCCCAGCGGTTCATCTGATATTCTGTTCTTCTTGAAAACTTCAAAAATTCGTCCCAAAAACGCTCTATAATAAATAATATTTTGCCTATTGTTTTTTCCTGCTCATCATAGGTATCCCCCAATGAAAGCCTGTCAACATGGCAGTGAAGTCCGCATGTTGATGTTTTATGAGACAGATAACCTCTTTCAAGAGCTTTAGATAAAACAGCCTGCCACGGCATTTGGTATGTATGATAATCAAGGGTCATAGGGTGGCTTACAATTTCCATACCCTCATCAAGGGAGCCGTCATTTTTAATATAAATATGTTCTTTGTCTTTGTTTGCCACAGATAAAATTTTCTCGGCATTTTCCTCGTGGTCATAGCCTTCGTCTATTTCCAGTTCAACACCTATATATCTTCCGTTGCCATAAAATACAGGGTCAGGCTTGTATCCGTAATCATGTATTATCCTTTCGTCATGGTTTTTATAATAACATTCCCTGCAATAGCAGTTGTCATCGCTGTCATAATAAATATGTTCTCTTGATACTACCTCTCCGCAGTCTGCACATGTAAAGTAATATGAATCGTAGCAGTTAGGGCACAAATACATTGAGTCATTGCCTCTGTTTTCGGAAAACAAAAATGTTGTTCCGCATACATCACATACACAGCTGAGTTCGTCATAGCACATTTGGCAATATGGTTTATCATCTATATAGCACACCTCATCTTCAAATACTTCTTCACCGCAGCAAGTACAATAAATTTTATTTTTGCTCATAATTAAACCTCCTTAATATTCTTCTGCCAAAAGCATTGTGGAATACTCCTCATCATCTATAACATATATTTTTTGATTAATGCTCTTTCCCTGATACTTAAGCTTTATACACTTATTTAACGGCGGCTGTTCCTGCGTATGTTCAATTAAAAGCTCGCCGTTATTTGTACTAAGCTTAAATATTTGAAGGTAATCCGTATTTTCTTTCAGCCTTTTACAAATTACATCAACCCTGTTCCACATATAAGACATAAGCCACAGTGGTATTTCTCTTTCAATTCCTATTGTTATATAACGCTTGTTATTAAACATCAGTCGTCCTCCTTTATAAGAACATCAATAATGGCACAAATAATGCCTAATGCAGATATGGTCAAAATTCCGGCAATTTTATTAAAGATGTCTTCGTCCCACATATTAAATCCCCCTTATTGCAGTCTTACGCCATAGAGTATTTTTCAGTTAAAACATCTAAAATGAATTCCATTACAGCTCTTACAACAATAGAAAGCAATTTTAAAAAACTTATTTCTTTCATACAGCTCACCTCCTGATTTTATAAATGCCACTAATTTGGAATATAAATAAAAGCCCTGATATTAAGACATTTATTTATCTTAAATATCAGGACTTTATCTATATAGACAGATTAATAATATATACTTAATAACACTTAATATTGCGAATATTCAAAAACTAAAATATATTTATTTTTAAATAAATTATTGAAGTATAAAAAAGGGCTTGGCGTCATCATTTATACTGATGACGCCAAGCCCTTTCTTGATTAACTCTTTATTATATTATTTTAAAAATAATTATCTATTAAGATTTTCAAACTTGCACTTTACATAACCGTCACTTTATCCCCCTGGCTTTTAAGCCACATATCAACACCATCGCCAAAAACTTCAGCTGTTACAATCCAGCCGTCATCGCATTTTTTTATTATTTCGGCTGTGGGAAGTCTGTCCAGCACAGATTCTATTGAAATACCTGTATATTTGAACTTTATCTTCCTTAGCTTGCCGCCATACATAAACTGAACACGTTTTCGGAACTCGCCTTCCTGAAAACGATTTTTGTAAGGTATTGTATAGTGCTCATCAAGAACTTTAAATTTTTTAATACGGTCAATACGATAAATTGTAGGAAATAAATCGTCAGTGTTTTCAAAATCAGTTTTATCTTCCAAAAAAGCCGTAAGATAAAAATAATATTCTGAAAACATAATGCCAACAGGCTTAATAACTCTCTTAACCTGTTTAGGTTCCTTTAAGCGTTCATACTCAATTTCCATAAGCTGATGATTTTGCACCGCCTGCGCAATTTCCCAAAGACCTTTTAAAATATGTTTACCATGATGTGGCTCAATATAATGATATTTCTCGTTTGCCAAAAGTTCTGTTACCATCTGCTTGCTTTGCTCAGGCACACAGCAGGCAATTAACTTATCAAGAATAGGTATCATCTCATCTTGAAGCATTGAGCGGCTTTCAAGCAGAATTTTGCAAACTGCCAATATTTCACTGTTGTTTAATAAAATTGCAGACTGGCTTTCAAGCCTATAGCCTTTCATCTGACGGTCATATATAATGTCCTGCTTTAGTCCTCTTTCTATAAAAAAACACCTTAAAGATTCTATATCCCTCTGTATGCTTCTTTCAGTTACATTAAACTTCCATGCCAAATCCTTTTTTCTTAAAATTCTCCCCTCTGTAAGTTCTGAATAAATCTGAAGCAATCTCTCAGATTTTAAAACTACACTATTCATAACCTTCTCCCCTTTAGTGTTTATATGCTGATAAGCACATAAAACTATCTTAAAGTTATAATAATATATTTAATAACTCATGTCAATTTTTGTCTTGATTAGATACCATAATAGAAGCACTGGAGGGATAATACATGAAGACTATCCACAAAGAAAAATACCGTCAAATTGGTTTAAAAATTGCATATTACAGAAAACTCCGTGGATTAACTCAGGAAGAACTGGCTGAGCAAGTTGGTTTAACTCCTGCTTTTATAGGTCATTTAGAGGCGCCTAATATTTCCAAAGCCCTTTCACTTGACACCTTATTTGATATTGCGTCAGTTCTTGATGTGCCGCCACATCGTTTTCTTGTTTTTGATGATGACTTTTAATAAATTCATTATACTATACAGCATAGACACCCTTTGTCACTTTTTAAAAAATCAAATTCTTTTATGACAGAAATCATAAAAATGTAGTACATATTAAAACAATAGTTTTTATATACTATATTTAGGAAGTCATATAATAAAAAAGAGATTATCCTTCTAATGGGTAATCTCTTTCTTTTCTTTGATTAATTTTTTAAATTTATTATTTTGCCTTTTCAAGCATCTTTTTTACTTCTCTGTCAAAGTCTGAAACAATATTTTGTCCTTTATTAAAAGCATCATATTCACTTTCAGCCTTTTCAACAGCTGCCTTTCTTGAAATCCTGCCTTTATCTTTCAAAATGTCATATCTTCTAAAAGCTAAAAACTCGTTAACACTTGCAGCAAATTCCTCCATTGTAAATGTATTCTCACGTTCAATTAAGTCTTCGATATAATCAAAATATCCAGAAACCGCCCGCTCCAGCTGCCTAATCTGCTTTTCTTCCAAATAATTTTTAGCAATACGTACATCAGACTTTAAAATTCTGCCTTCTGGAGCATTTTTCCATGTAGTAAGCCCCATATTTTCTTTTGTTCTATCTGCTCTCGTATATATAATTTCGGCAGATGTCTGTCCTACAATAGCATAGTGAAATTTATTTTGCACCATAGAATAAAAATCATGAGTAGTAGGTGAATTTTTGTCATAGTCAATACTGCATTCGGCAAAAATATCTGTAATTTGCTGCCATATTCTTCTTTCACTTGCCCTTATTGAGCGGACTCTCTCCAAAAGTTCACGGAAATAGTCCTTGCCAAAAGCTGTTTTGCCCTGTTTTAAACGCTCGTCATCCATGGCAAAACCTTTTATCATATATTCTTTTAAAACACCTGTTGCCCAAATACGGAAGTTTGTAGCACGAATTGAATTAACACGGTATCCAACTGAAATAATGGCATCAAGGTTATAAAACTGTAATTCTCTTTCTACTTTACGATTACCTTCTTGTTGAACTGCTCGAATTTTTCGAGTAGTTGCCTCTTCCTGTAATTCGCCTGTTTTATAAATTTCTTTTAAATGATAATTTATTGTATGGCTTTCTACACCAAACAGTTCTCCCATTGCCTTTTGAGTAAGCCATATTGTTTCATCTTTTATTAAAGCATTTACAGAAATTTCTTCCTGTGCTGATTTATACATTAAAAACTCAAACTGTCTATCCACCATTACACCTCTATTATAATAGCATATTCAAATTTAATTAACAGTCTATCACCAACATAAATTCTTTGCAATTACATAATAATAGATGCAAAATAATAAACAGCAGGTTTATATTATAAAAGCACAGCTTGTTAGCTGTGCTTCTTTTATGCCGTAAAGTTTTCGGCATTTTCTTTTATTGTTTTTATTGTTTCCATATCTGTATTTTAAATTCTCATATCTTTCGAATATTATTAGTGTACTTTTGCCCTTTAACACCCCCATTACATATGATACACTATATTTTGGTGGTATCTTTATTAGCATGTGTACGTGGTCTTTACAACATTCTGCTTCTATTGTCTCAACTCCCATTCTTTCACATATTTCTCTTAATATTAGTGCTATATTAAAAAAGTGGACACAAAACCAACTCATATATTACAATTAATTAGACACAAAATAAGGAGGTATTTTTCATGTCAGCACCAAAGTACGATGAAGATTTTAAAAAGAGTATTGTAGCTC
>CALWEX010000008.1 GCA_944377425.1 uncultured Clostridia bacterium | reverse complement strand
GTATTTTATGTAGCAGAAGGCGAGAAGGTTGTAGCAGCTTATGAGTACTGTAACCTTCATGGTCTTTGGAAAACAGAGGCTTAATTAAAACTATTTTTACCGGCGGTATTTATTCCGCCGGTTTTTTTGTTATATAGTTAAATGATTAAATGTTTAATAGTTTATTGGAAAAATCAAATAATGCTTTGGAAACGGTGTTTAAATCAAGTGGTTTTTCTTCAGGATTCCTGCTTATTAAGTAAAGGTTTATAATTTCTTTTTCTGTATCTTTTGAATATGAGAGCAGTTCGTTTTTGGATTTTATATATTTTCCGCTCCTTAAAAATACTATGGCCTGAATTGTAATTACAGCGGATTTTAAAAGTTCTTTCAAAATATCATTGCTGTTTTCGTGCAGTGTGTTGTGGCAGCAAGCATGATAAATACCGCAGGCACCTGTTTTTATGGAATGTTTTATATCGTCAAATGTTATAATCTCTTTTATAAAATCTAAATTACCAATATAAGGCACAGTATCGTTATAAAACTGGAATAATTCACTTCTTTCCCAGTTTATAAGCTCATTTTTTCCAGATATAAAGCCGCATATTTTATCTCTATGAGGTAAGTTTTTAATTGTTGTTTTATAAAGTAATAAATCATCAAATGAAAGGTTATCAAGTATTACTACTGTGTCTATATCGCTGTTTTGGGTTTCTTCCTTCCTGGCTCTGCTGCCCTGTAAGCCAATAAACACTACTCTGTTTTTAAAAGTATTTTTTACAACAGATATAAATTCTCTCATAAAATATTCTGTATTAAAAGTATTGCTATTTTCCATTTTAGTGTCCTTTCTGAAATATTAGGTTAAAAAAGACTCATTGAGTTAACCCATGAGTCTTTTTATTTGTTTATTTTATTATTTATTTAAGTATTTTTTTACATATTCCATAAGTGTGTTCATTTGTTCATCAGTGCCTATGGTTATACGTAAATGGTTGTTTATTCTTGGCAGATTAAAGTATCTTATAAATATGTTGTTGGCTTTTAAATACTCAAAAAGCTCTTTTGCTGAAACATCTTCTTTTGTAACAAATATAAAGTTTGAATGTGACGGATAAACAGTAAAGCCGAGCTCTTTAAATTCATCAGATATACGCTCTCTTGTTGCCATTATTTTAGAAAGGACGCTTCTAAAATATTCGTCATCTTTAATAGCCGCTGCTCCACATTCAATAGCCACAGAATCAAGAGTATAAGAGTTATAGCAGTTTTTAATAGCATTTAACTCGCTTATAAGTTCTTTGTTTGCTACCGCTGTTCCTATTCTCATACCAGCTAAAGAACGGGATTTTGAAAATGTCTGTACAACAACAAGATTATCGTATTTATTAATAAGCTCAACACAGCTGTAGCCGCCAAAATCAACATAGGCCTCATCTATAATAACAATACAGTCTTTGTTGTGTTCCAGTATGTCTGTTATAAACTCTTTGCCTTCGCTTATGCCTGTAGGCGCGTTTGGGTTAGGCAGTATAACACCGCCGTTTTCTTTGTAATAATCCTTCGGGTTGATTTTGAAATTATCATCAATAGCCGGATTTTCATAAGGAATATTAAAAAGCCTGCACCAAACAGGGTAAAATGAATATGTAATATCCGGGAAAAGTATAGGCTTATCAGAGTTAAAAAACGCCATAAAGCAGAGAGCTAAAACATCATCGCTTCCGTTGCCGGCAAAAACCTGTTCCGGATTTACTTTATAATATTCTGCCAAAGCTTCTATTAAAGGAGCAGCTCCGGAATTTGGATAAAGCGAAAGCTGTTTTTCGGTAATGCCTTTTAAAGCTTCCATTGCTTTTGGTGAAGGCGGATAAGGGTTTTCGTTGGCATTAAGCTTTATTATATTCTTGTTTTTAGACTGTTCACCGGGTACATAAGGGTCTACTTTGCGTAATTTATCTAACCATGGCTTTGTCATAATAATACCTCGTGTTATTTAGAAAATTTTTCTTTAAGTGCCTTAAAGCTGTCGTATGAGTTAATAACTGTATCGTGTGATACGCAATAGGAAATACGTGTAAAGCCCGGACAACCAAATGATGAGCCAGGCACAATAAGGAGCCTGAACTCTTTAGCGGCATTACAAAATTCTTTATCATCGGCTATAAGTGTTTTAGGGAACATATAAAAAGCACCTTGTGGTTTAACACATTCGTAGCCAAGCTCTGTAAGCATGTTGTAAAGGTCTTTTCTGTTCTGTTCATAAACAGAAATATCAACTTTTAAGTCAGCACAATATGGAATAACTTTCTGCCACAAAGTAGGTGCATTTACAAAGCCGCATATACGATTAGCTACGTTCAAGCATGATACAATATCATCAAAGCCATCAGCGGCAGAGTTGACACATACATAGCCAATTCTTTCACCAGGAAGTGAAAGGGATTTACTGTAGGAATATGCTATAAAAGTGTTGTTGTAATAGTCTGGCACAAAAGGAACTTTAATTCCATCGTAAACAAGCTCGCGATAAGGTTCATCGCTTATTATGTATATAGGTCTGCCTGTTTTGGCTGATTTTTTATTAAGTATATCAGCTATAGCCTTTAATGTTTCTTCTGAATATACAACACCTGTAGGGTTGTTTGGTGTATTTATAATCACAGCTTTTGTTTTATCTGTAATTTTCTGCTCAAAAGAAGCTATATCTGGCTGGAATGTAGATGTATCCGATAATATAGGAACAACTACTCCATCGTAATTTCTAACATAGTTGTTGTATTCACCAAAATAAGGAGCAAATACTATTACTTCATCACCAGGGTCAAGTATAACTTTAAGTGCTATATTAAGCGCAGCAGCGGCACCTGTTGTTATAACATAATTTCTTTCGTTATAGTCTGTGCCGTGAAGTCTGTTGGAACGCTGAGCAAGGAAAAGGCGCACATCTTCAAAGCCAGAGTTATTTGGGTATCCATGAAGTGCATTTGGCGCTGTTTGCTGTAATATCTTAATTGCCGCTTCGTTTACTTCTTTAGGCGGCTCAACACTTGGGTTTCCAAGGCTAAAGTCATAAACATTTTCAGGTCCATATATTTTGGCCATTTTTTTGCCTTCTTCAAACATTGCTCTTATGGCGGAGTTGCCGCTCATAAAAGTTTTCATTTTTTCTGAAACCAAATCTATCACCTCTTAATTAAATTTAGCTGATTTATTTATGCAGTTTTATATATCTTTTAACAACTGCGGCCTGTTTTGCAGCCATATGTGTTATATGATTTGAAGTGCCTTTTATTAAACGCAGCTTCCTAGGAAAAGACGTAAGTATGTCCTCATAATCGCTGTATTTAGGCCTGAAACACTCGGGATATTTTAAAACAGTATTATATAATGACTCTACTCTTTTGCCAAATGTAGTAGATGAAAACTGCTGAGCAGATTCATACGCTGAGTCTAAAAGAGATGTTAATGAGTCACGGTTTTTAATGGCATGAACTGTTTTTTCAATAAATTCTTCCTGAGTGTTATATAAAAATCCAGTCTGGTTATCGCTTATAAGACCTTCTATACATTTATCGTTTTTGGCTATAACAGGTAATCCGGCAGACATTGCTTCTGCAAATGTAAGGCCTTGTGTTTCGGAAGTAGAGGCACTTACAAATACATCACCTATCTGATAATAGGTTGCTATTTCATCCCATGGTTTTGCGCCAGCAAAAACTATTTTGTCTTTAATACCTAATTCATCTGCCAGTGATTCAAGTGTACTTCTGTATGGTCCATCGCCTACAACAAGTATTCTGCATTCCGGTACCTGTTTAAATATTTCTGGTGCAGCCTGAAAAATATAATCGATACTTTTTTCTTTGGCTATTCTGCCTAAAATAAGTATAACTGGTGTATCTTCTTTAAAGCCATAGCTTAATTTAAGCTTTATAATATCGTTTTTATTGAAGTTTGACTTTTTAAATCTTTCTGTGTTTATGCCTGTTGGTATAACAAACATGTTTTTGCATACGCCGTATGAGCGCAGAGAGTCATATACCTTTTGTGTAGGTGCTATAACGGCATCAGCTGAGTTGCAGAAAATACGGCTTAATGTATGACTCATAGAAGGTGTAATTATAACACCATGGGCTATATAGTGCACATAATCTTCATACATTGTATGGTATGTGTGAATCATAGGTATGCCAAAAGCCTTGCTTATTATTTTACCAAATGTACCGAGAGAAAACTCCGTTTGTGTATGGATAATATCAAGCTTAAGATGCTTAATTTTTAAAAGCTCATGAGGCGAGTATAACAGGCCTATTCTAAATGATTTTATAATAAAGCACGGCATGCTTTTCATTGATATTATGTTTTCTTCAGTATTGTGCCTTTTTGGGTCTGACGGAGTGAATATATAAACATTATGGCCTAAAGAAGTAAGCTCTTTAGCCAGCATGTGTACTGATGTGCCAACTCCGTTAATCTGCGGAAAATATGTATCTGTGAACAGTCCTATGTTCATGGGTTTTCTCCCTTCGGTTTAAATGGATTATGCATATTAATTTATTACAAGTAATTTTAATACAATTTTTTTATTTTAGCAAGATAAAGTACAGCTATGCAAAAGTATTAATTAAGTTGTAAAATATTCATAATTATATCTTAAAATTTTAACAATTATAGAGTATAATAAATAAAGCGTTAAGCTTAATTTTCATTTTAATAATATTCAGGAGGATTTTGAATTATAATGAGGAATAATAACAAAAAAGGTAGAAGAATTGCTGTTTCAATTATTGCTGTATTTGTTGCGCTTTTAATGGTACTTAGTATTATAGCGCCATTTTTCGCGTAAAAAACCAGTATTGTTTTTACTTGCTTAATAAAGCATAGGATAATATAATTAAACTATATTTATAAAATATTTTTATGGGGATTAAAATGGAAAAGAATAAAAATATACTTAAAATTGCGGTTATAGCAGTGCTTGTGCTCTCTGCAGCAGGAGTAGGGGCGTATTTTTATAATAAGGCAATGGTTAAGAAAATGGCGCAAGTTGTTGATATTGACACATTTTATGACGGAATATCTGTTAATAACGTGCCTTTAGGCGGGCTTACGCAGGATGAGGCTAAAGAAAAACTGAGTACAGATGTTAATAATGTTATAAGAGAACAAATAATAAGCCTTGTGGACGGCGAAAATACATACGATATTAAGTATGGTGATATTGACGCTAAGTATAATATAGATGATACGCTTTTAGCTGCTTATAATTACGGAAGAAATGGCGAGCTGAAAGATAGATATAAACAGGTAACTGATTTAAAGGATAACCCAAAAGACTTTGAAGCACAGTTTACATATAACGATGAACTGCTTAAAACAAAAATAAACGAAATTTCAGCACAGGTTAAAGTTGAGCCTGAAAATTCAGTTATGAAGCGGGAAAACGGTGCTTTTGTAATATCTGACGAAAAAATCGGTTATGAAATGGATTTTGATTCTACATATAATGCTGCTAAAGCTGTTATTGAAAGCCTTCAGCCTGGTACAGTAGAGATTAAGAAAAATGAGATTCAGCCTAAAATAACCCGTGAAGAAAATGAAAAAGCTACATCACTTATAGGTACGTATTATACTACATTTTCAGGCAATGACTATGGAAGAAACGAAAACCTTAGAGTAGGCTGTGCCAATATTAACGGAACAGAGCTGGCTCCGGGAGAAATTTTCTCAATGAACGAAGGCCTTGGACCGCAGACTTATGAAAACGGCTACAGAGATGCTGCTGTAATAGTAGATGGAAAAATAGAAGACGGTCTTGCAGGTGGTGTGTGCCAGATAACATCAACATTGTATAATGCGGTTATACTGGCTGAGCTTAAAATTGTGGAGCGCTCAAACCATTCATTGGCCGTATCTTATGTGCCTTTAGGTCAAGATGCAGCTGTAGCTGGAGATTATAAAGACTTAAAATTCCAAAACGATACAGATTATCCTGTTTATATAGAGGCATATATTTCAGGAAATAAGCTTATAACAAATGTTTATGGCTATGAAATACACTCGCCTTCAAGGGAAGTTAAGTTTGAAAATATAGTTGACTCTGTAATACAGAAACCAGCCGAAAAAGTAACTGAAGACCCTGAAAAGCCAAAGGGCTACAGAGAAGTAACGTATTACGGAAAACAAGGCAAAAAAGTTTCTACATATAAAATTGTGTATGAAAACGGTCAGCAGATAAGCCGTGAATATTTCTCATCGTCAACTTATAGAGCAACACCTGATGAAGTTACAATAGGCACAAAGGAAGAAGAAACAGAACAGGCTAATAATACACAAACAAATACTACTCAGCAGGAAACGGCGCAAGGCGACGGAACACTGTTTGGAAATTAAATTTTAGTATTAAAACTGAAAGGAGCACCGCAATGAGAGATGAAATTCTTAAGCTGATAAGCAAAAACAGCAAGCTTACAAGCGATGAGATAGCAAAGGAGCTTAATTTAGACAAAGACAAAGTAGCCGAAGAAATTAAGCAAATGGAAAATGAACAGATAATATGTGGCTATAACACACTTATTAACTGGGAAAAAACTGACAGAGAGGTTGTAACAGCTCTTATTGAGGTAAAGGTTACCCCGCAAAGAGGAAACGGCTTTGATAAAATAGCTGAAAGAATATGTCAGTTTGAAGAAGTTAAAGCCTGCTATTTAATGTCTGGAGGATTTGACTTTACGGTTATTTTGGAAGAAAAAAGCCTTAAAGAAATAGCATTTTTTGTATCTGATAAACTTTCACCTATAGATGCTGTTATAGGAACAGGCACACATTTTGTGCTTAAAAACTATAAAGACCATGGAATTATAATGGAGAAAAAAGGAAATTCTGACAGAAGAATGCTTATTTCACCTTGATTTTAATATAAATAATTAAGGCGTACCAATTTTGCTGGTACGCTTTTTTTTATTGTCTTACCGTGGGTTTTGTTGATAAGAGCGCTGAATAATGTTATACTGAGATATAGGGTAGAGTTATGGTTGTTTTTGTATAAAAGGAAGTGCTTTTTGTGGGGTTTTTTAAAAAAGATACAGCTGTTTTAAGCAAAACGGATAAAAAAATACGCACTATATTTGTTGTTGGATGTATTTTAGTTCTGTTTTCTATATTTGTTTTAAATCTGTTTGTTGGTTTGGGTAAAAGCATGAGACCTGTAATTTTCTTTAGCGGAGGCAAAAATATAATTTACAGTATTAGGGATAATACTGTTTTGGAAAATGATTATGTAAGTTATTATAGTGGATTTATTGATTTTAACAAAACAGGTGAGCGCGAGTTTAAGGCACATTTTGACTCCCAAACATATTTTAAAACAGAAAAAAACGGTGAAGCTTATACAGTTTACTATTTTGACGAAAAACAATGGAATAAAGTAGCTGATAATATAATTGCCATGAGGTTTGCACAAAACGGAACAGACGCCGTTTTTTTTGAGATAGACGAAAACGGAACTTATACAAGCTATTTTTTCACAGGCGGAAAAATAGAAAAAATGTTTGATTATTGTACAGATGCTATGGCTATTGGAAATGACAAAAGTGAGTATTTTATATACAATACTACAGCAGGCGACAGTGGTGAAACAGCTATGTTCTATAATTTTAAAGATGCACCCTTTGAACTTAATATAGGTTCTGGTGATATGGATACTGTATCACTTTCGGCTGATAATAGAAAGTTTATGGTTGTGTCAAACGGAGAAAGAAAGCTTTATGTCTATAACCTTAATGTAACAGAAGGTAATACATCGGAAGCTTTGGAAGTTGGTAAAAGTGTAATTAAAGCTTCTTTTACCGGACTTAAAAGTGATTTTGCATTTTTGGATGCCAGCGGAGATTTTTATTATTCATCTGGAGGATATACTTTTTTAGAGGATGAGAATGTTAAAAAATTTGAAACAGGCTATGATGTAATGTCTGTTTACTACTTAAAAAACAGCGGCGAGTTTTACAGTTTTTATGTAGGCGATGAAAAGAAACTGGATGACGGAATAGAGGATTTTTGTTATACAGGCTCAAATAACACAGCTGTTATTAAAGAATATAACAATATGATTAAAACTGGAAAACTGTATTTAATAGACGGCAAAAATGTAACTGAAACGGATTTTAATATAGAAAGATTTTGCAAGTATTGAAAGGAGTCCATAAATTGACAATAGAATCATTCAGCCCTCAGCAGACTGAAAGTATAGGCTTTGAATTAGGCCAAAAAGCCAAAGCCGGTGATATATATTGCCTAAGCGGCGATTTAGGTGTTGGCAAAACGGTATTTACAAGGGGCTTTGCCAAAGGTATTGGTGTTGAGGAAGAATATATTACAAGTCCTACTTTTACTATTATAAATGAGTATGACGGCAGGCTTAAGCTGTATCATTTTGATGTATACAGAATAGGAAGTATTGAAGAAATGGACGATACAGGCTATGAGGAATATTTTTTTGGCGATGGTGTATGCCTTATTGAGTGGGCTGAGCTGATAGAAGAAATAATTCCGCCTGATGCCGTTTGGATAAATATAGAAAAAGACTTGGATAAAGGTTTTGATTACAGAAGAATTACTTTTGGAGGTAAATAAATTGAAAATATTGGCCATTGATTCGTCAGGCACGGCTGTTTCGGCTTCTTTAGCAGATGATGAGAAAATAATAGCGGAGTATGCCCTTAATTTTAAAATAACACATTCACAAACACTTATGCCGGCAGTAGATAGCATAATAAAGGCGTCAAATTTCGACATTAAGGAACTTGACTATATTGCCTGCACATCAGGCCCAGGCTCATTTACTGGTTTAAGAATAGGCGCAGCGGCGGCAAAAGGCCTTGCCCATGGCTTGGGAATAAACATTATAGGTGTGCCAACACTGGAGGCGTTAGCATACAATATATTTGAAACTGATAAGATTATTTGTCCTATTATGGATGCAAGGCGTTCACAGGTATATAATGCTTTTTATGAGTTTAAAGAAGGACGCCTTAGTGAGATATATCCTCAGGAAGCCAGAAGTATAGATGATGTTTTGCTTAAGGCAGCGGGCTTTGACAGAAAAGTAATATTTTTAGGCGATGCAGTGCCTGTATATAAAGAAAGGATATTAAGCCTGAGCAATGCTGTTTTGGCTCCACAGCACTGTAATATCCAAAGAGCGGCATCTGTTGCGGCTTTGGCTTTTGTTTATGCCAAAGAGGGAAAAATAACTGCTTACAGTGATTTTGCGCCATTTTACCTTAGAAAATCTCAAGCCGAAAGAGAGCTTGAAGAAAAAAGAACAGCGGAGGTATTAGGTAAATGATAGAAATAATGCCTATGACATCTGATGATATTGATGGTGTGCTTAAAGTAGAGGAGTCGTGCTTTGCTATTGCATGGACTAGAGCTGATTTTGAGCGTGAAATGAATGAAAATAAACTGGCTGTATATTTTGTTGCAAAAGATGGCGAAAAAATAGTAGGTTATGCTGGTATGTGGCATGTAGTGACCGAAGGACAGATAACAAATGTGGCTGTTTTAGATGAATATAGAGGCCAAAAAATAGGTTCTCTTCTTATGGAGGCTCTTATAAAAACAGCTGAAGAAAGAGAAATGATAGGCATTACATTAGAGGTTAAAATAAGCAATTACCCGGCACAAAAACTGTATACAAAATATGGATTTAAACCGGAAGGCTTTAGAAAGAACTATTATAAAGACACCAACGAAGATGCTGTTGTAATGTGGAAATATTTTGAAAACTATGAGAACTATGATAAAACCCTTTAAAAACATTTGTATTTTAATCATAAAGGAGGGAATTAATTGAGTATAAAAGAGCTTAAGTATTATGAACTTAACAACAAATGCGCCGAAAGCGAGCTTAAATTTAAAACAACTGACGAATTAAATGGCGTAGACGGCATAGTAGGCCAGCCAAGAGCTGAAAAAGCTATGCAGTTGGGACTTAAAATTAAGGCCTCAGGCTACAATATTTATATGTGCGGCTCTACAGGATTAGGCAAAACATCTTATGCTAAAATGTGTGCTGAAAAAATAGCAGCTCAGGAAAAAAAGCCGGATGATTACTGTTATGTTTATAACTTTGATGAGCCTAAGTGCCCTAAAGCCCTTAGATTTGAAGCCGGAAAAGGCAGGCAATTCAGAGATGATATGAATGAGCTGTCGGAATTTTTCAGTTCTGAGTTAAGTCGTGTTTTTGCTTCTGATGAATATGAGGAACAGAAAAACGACATAATACGCGGTTATGATGACAAAAGAAACAAACTTATGCGCCAGATAAGCCGTATTACTGATAAATATGGCTTTACAGTTAAAAGCTCCAATACAGGCGTATTTTTTATGCCTGTTATGGATGGTGAGGAAATAAGCGAAGAAAAGTATGATGAGCTGAGCGATGACGAGAAAGACAAAATAAACGCTGCTACATCAGAGCTTACACGTGAAGCTTCTACTGTAATGCGAGAAATACATGAGCTGGAAAAAGACTGCCGCAGCGAAGTAAATGACTTGGACTATAAAACAGGTATGTTTGCTGTAGGATATAATATAAACTCTCTTCAGGAAAAGTATGGCGATAATGCTGATGTAATAAAATATTTAAGAGATGTTCAGGAAGACCTTCTTGATAATATATCTAAATTTACACCTACAATATCAGATGAAGACGAAAGTGCCGGAGGCATTATACCGTTTATAAACAAGAAAAATCCAGACGATACACTTTCTAAATATAAAGTAAATCTTATTGTGGATAATGCAAAAGAAGAAGGCGCACCTGTTGTAGTTGATTTTAACCCAACTGGAGCTAACCTTGCCGGTGAAATGGAATATGATAACGAGTTTGGAAATCTTACAACGGATTTTATGAAAATTAAACCGGGACTTTTCCATAAAGCAAACGGCGGATACATTATATTGCAGGCACGTGATGTGCTTTCTAACTATCAGGCGTGGGAGGCAATAAGGCGTGTAATGCGCACAGGCAAAATAAAAATAGACGGTTTAAGAGACCAGTTCCAAACCGTTCCTGTTTCAACACTTAATCCGGAGCCAATTGATGCTAATTTTAAAATAATACTTGTAGGAAGCAGTTATTATTACGAGATTTTAAGCGAGTATGAAGAAGATTTTGATAAATTCTTTAAGGTTTTAGCCGATTTTGATTACGAGATGGACAGAAATGAAGAAAGCGTAATGAATACGGCTCAGTTTATTAAGTCATACTCAGTTAAAGAAAAACTTCTTCCTTTTACCGCTGAGGCTGTGGCAAGAGTTATAGAGTTTTCATCAAGAATGGCTGATAAGCAGAATAAGCTTTCAACAAAGTTTAACAAAATAGGCGAAATACTTTGCGAATCAAGCGCTTGGGCACAGATAGACGGAAAAGATACTGTTGAAGGAAAGCATGTTAAACAGGCCATGGAAGAAAGAAAAAATCGTCTTATGCTTTATGAAGAAAAGCTTTCTGAAATGGTAGATAGCGGCGTTATTATGATAGATACCAAAGGCGAAAGAGTTGGTCAAATTAATGGACTGTCTGTTATTGATATGGGCGGATATGCTTTTGGAAATGTAAGCCGTATTACAGCTGTTTCGTATATGGGTAAAAGCGGTATTATAAACATTGAAAAAGAAGCTGAGATGAGCGGCAATACCCATACAAAAGGCATGAATATTATAGAAGGTTATATTGGCGGAAAATATGCTCAGGATTTTCCTATCTCTCTTTCGTGCAGAGTGTGCTTTGAGCAAAATTATGGCGGCATAGACGGTGACAGTGCATCAAGTACAGAGCTGTACTGCATACTTTCAAGTCTTTCCGGTATACCTGTTAACCAGCAGATAGCTGTTACAGGCTCTGTAAATCAGTTTGGTGATATTCAGGCTATAGGCGGCGTAAATGAAAAGATAGAAGCATTTTTTGATATATGTTCCCGCCGTGGTCTTACAGGCAGCCAAGGTGTTATGATTCCTGAGACCAATACAGGCGACCTTATGCTTAACGATGATGTGGCAAATGCTGTTAAAGAAGGCAAATTCCATATATTTACTGTTTCTTCAATAGATGACGGAATAGAGATTATGCTTTCTGCTCCAGCAGGAAAATTAGGCGATGACGGAAGCTATCCGCCAGAGAGCGTACACGGAAAAGTTTATGCTAAGCTTAAAGAGTACTATTTAAAATCATTTGATGAGCCAGAAGAAAACGATGGCGAAGCCGACGAAAAGCATAGTGACGAAAATTAAAAAAGCAGTTTGTTAACATCATTGTGATTAAACAATACATTTTGGGGCATAAATACGGAATAAAACAATTAATTTGTGTATAAAAGCAATTAAAAAAGGCTCAAGATAAAATCTTGAGCCTTTTTTATATGTTTAAAACTTATATACCTAAAGATATTTTAAAGCAGAAAATTGAAATAACACCATAGCCTTTATGGAAAAATTAATTATTGCAATATAAATACCACTTAATTTAAAATGCCTGTAACATGTATAGCCGCATAATTTATTAATGGATTTTTGCTATATGAGGCAACGGAATTTTTATTGTGACATAATCAACATGTACTCTGTCTTTCATAACTTCGCCAAATGCGGCGCCGCCTATAATTAGAAAGGCGCCAAAAAGCTGCAAATGTGAAAGAGTTTCATGTAAGAACAGTGCTGAAAATACAAGGGCTGAAAGCGGCTCTAAATATCCGCAGACCGAAACAGTCTGAGCCGGCAGAGAGCTCATTGACGAAAAATAAAGGTAACAGCCCAAGCCTGTATTAACAATTCCTATAAAAATTATAGGCGCTATGGAATTAACAGGAATTTCAATTGATAATCCATATCTTACAGCTGTAAAAACAGCGGCTGTGGCGCAAGATGACAAAATAGACACAGCGGAATTTTCGATTCCTGTTATTGATGAGCCTTTTTTATTAAGCACTGTCATAAGCGCAAAAAATGTAGCTCCCAGCGATGAATATAATATTCCCTTAGAAAACCCTTCGCCTGTAAGTGAATTGAAGTTTACACAAAGCGTACCTAAAAGCACAGCTATAAAGCCAAATATTTTGGCAGGGGTAAAATTTTCTTTAAACAATATTGGAGAGAGAATCATTACTAAAACAGGGCCGCAGTAATAAATCAGTGTGGCAAGGCTTACGCCTGAACAGTTATAAGCCTCGTATAAAAACAGCCAGCTTATTCCCATTGATACACCAGACATTACTACAAAAAAGAAATGGCGTTTATTTTTTAAAGCTGCCAAAGGCTTTTTCTGGTATAAAAGTATTGCAGAGAGAAAAATTCCGCCTATTAAAGTTCTTAAAAGCACTATTTGGTGACTGCTTAAATCTATTAGACTAGCTACAAGTCCATTTGAACCAAATATAAGCAGTGAAATTATAAATTTTATATAAGCCTTTGAATTTTCCATAACAGCCTCCAAGTATGTCTTGTTTTTTTACAGGAAAGAGTATATCATATATGTTGTTATTACAAAAACGAATATTTATCATATTAAATATTACAAAATGGTATAGAAAATATGAGCATACAAAAATACATAGCATTTTTAAAAACAATAGAATACGGAAGTATTACAGAAGCTTCAAAGGCTCTTGATTATTCTCAGTCAGGAGTAAGCCGAATGATAAATGACTTAGAGGAAGAATGGAATTTATCCCTTTTGGAACGCGGGAGAACGGGAGTAAGGCTTACATCTGACGGAATAAGGGTTTTGCCGTACATAAAAAATGTCTGCAATGAATATTACAGGCTTAAGGAAGAGATAGACTCTATACATAATGTTCAAACAGGACTTATCAGAATAGGCTCAGTGTCGAGTATAGCATCAAACTGGATACCTAATGTAATAAAAGCCTTTAGAGAAAAATACCCTTATATAGAATATGAGCTTTTGGTAGGCGGCTACGGAAAAGTAGAGGAATGGATTAATCAGGGGCGTGTTGACTGTGGTTTCCTAATTCTTCCTATTAAAAGTGATTTGGAAACTATATTCCTTGAAAAGGACAGGCTTTTAGCTGTTGTTCCAGCTAACCATAAACTGGCGAGATTGGAAAAATTTCCTGTTGAGGCACTGAACGATGAGCCTTTTATGCTGCTTGAAAGCGGAAATATAGAAGTTGAGGAAATATTTAAAAAACACAAAATAAAGCCTAAAATTAATTTTAGGACTCTGGACGATTATGTTATTATGTCAATGGTAGAATGTGGGTTTGGTGTTAGCATACTTCCTGAGCTTATACTAAACAGAACAACATATAATATAAAGGCTATGGAGCTGGATAAACCGGAATACAGAAATATAGTTCTTGCTTTAAAAAGCAGAAAAAGCGCTTCTCCGGCAGTAAAAAGATTTATAGAACATATTCAATACAGACACAAGTAAATAATATAATTTAAAAATAAAACCCACCTTGGTAATATTACATACCTAAGGCGGGTTTTTTATATGGTATTAAAATTCGTTTTCCATCATATTAAGAAGTGACTCAAATACAGCCATAGCTTTATCGAAAGGCTCGGTGCTTGTCATATCAACTCCGGCGCCTTTTAAAAGGTCTATGGAATAAAGGCTGTTGCCGTTTGAAAGAAATTCCATATATTTATCAACTGCGATTTGGCCTTCTTTAAGTATTTTGCTTGAAAGAGCTATTGCGGCAGTATAGCCTGTAGCATATTGATAAACATAAAAAGCACTGTAAAAATGAGGTATTCTTGCCCATTCAAGGTCAAGGTTTTTATCAATAACAAGCTCATCGCCGAAATACTGCTTGTTAAGGTCATGGTACATGTTGCAGAGTATATCGCATGTTAAAGGCTGGCCTTTTTCTACCATGTCGTGAGCTGTCTTTTCAAACTCGGCAAACATGGCCTGACGGAAAAATGTGCCCTTAAACTGTTCAAGGAAATAGTTAATAAGATATTTTCTTGCGTTTTTGTCTGATGTTGTTTTAAGCATATATTCCATTAAAAGTGCTTCGTTGCAGGTAGAAGCTACTTCTGCAACAAAAATTTTGTGGCCGGAATATATATAAGGCTGTTTTTTCCATGTAAAATAGCTGTGGAGAGCATGACCCATTTCGTGTGCTACTGTAAACATGGAGTTAAGGTTATCGTTATGGTTTAAAAGAACATAAGGGTGGCATGAATATGTGCCCCAAGAATAAGCTCCGCCGCGTTTTCCTTTATTTTCGTAAACATCAATCCAGCCGCTTTCAAAGCCTTCTTTTAATGCTGAGATGTATTTTTCACCCATTACATCAAGAGCTTTTAAAACAGTTTCCTTAGCCTCGTTATATGTTATTTTTAAGTTGGCTTCTTTTGCCAAAGGCGCATAAAGGTCGTAAGGATGAAGCTCGTCAAGGCCAAGTATTTTTTTGCGAATTTTAACATATCTATGCATTAAAGGCAGGTATTTGTGCACTGCTGATATAAGGTTATTGTATACAGATATAGGTATGTTGTCATCGTCAAGAGCGGCTTCAAGTGATGAGCCATATTTTCTTACATCGGCATAAAAAGCATCTTTTTTTACTGCTGAATAATATGTTGTTGCCAATGTATTTTTCTGTTTTTCGTATGAAGCATAAAGTGTGTCAAAAGCTGCTTTTCTTACGTCGCGGTTTTCGCTTTCCATGTATTTTGAATAGCGTCCTTTTGTTAAAGTAACTTTTTGACCGTTTTCATCTGTAATATCACCAAATGTCATATCTGCATCGTTAATCATGGCGAATATATCTTCGGCTGTATTAGAAAAGTTTCCTGTTTTGGCCAATATTTCTTCTTCAGCCTTTGAGAGAATATGTTTTTGCCTGCGCATAAGTGAAAGAAGGTAGTGTTCATATTCCTTAAGCTCTGGTTTTTTGGCTATAAAAGATGAAAGCTTTTCTTCTCCTATAGATGTTATTTCAGGTGTGGCAAAAGAGCTGTCGTTCATAAGCTTAACCATTAACATTTCTGCTTTGTTAGAAAGCTCTTGGCTTTGTGAAACACGGCTGTCTTCATGGAATTTCATATTGGCATACACATAAAGGCGCTCAGCCTGCATTGATATTTCGTCATTAAATTTCAAAAACTCAATAAGTGTTTCTGGGTCTTGAGCAATTTTGCCGCTAAAAGAGCTGTATTTATTGGATTTTTCGCTTACACTTTCGTAGCTTTCTTCCCAGCTTTTTGTATCTGGGTATAAATCTTCAAGTTTCCATTTATATTTATTATCTATTTCGTTTCTTTCAGGTATATTTGTTTTTTCGGGCATTATACCACTCCTTTTTTAATTTAATATGTTAAGTATACCATAATTTGGGTATAAATTAATATGTCATTTTAATAAAGAACGCATATATATATTTAGCGGCCTAAAGGAAAATTATGTATGAGCCGTTTAAAATTAAATGAAACAGAGGTGGAATATTTAATAATGAAATACAGCCATGTACCTTGACAGTATTTGGCCGGACATTGATTTAACTTGAAAAGACAGATTTTTCATAGTAAAATTATTGTAAGAGCTATGTTATAATTTGGATTGGAGGTTTGATTATGGAAAAGACAAAGCCTCTTAAAGTTCTTGTTGTCTCATCTGAATGTGCGCCTTTTGCAAAATCAGGCGGTTTGGGAGATGTTATAGGCTCATTGCCTAAGGTTTTAAGAGATAACGGAGTTGACGTGAGGGTTGTACTGCCTAAGTACAGAAGTATAAACACTGAGCACTTTATAGGCATAAATTACCTTGGAAGTTTTGAAACCCATTTGTCTTGGAGAAGACAGCCGGCAGGTATTCTGCTTAAAGACGACTATGTTAAGACATATTTTATAGAAAACGACTATTATTTTGGCAGAGAAGGTTTTTACGGCTACGGCGATGACAACGAAAGATTTGCATTTTTCTGCCGCGCTGTTTTGGAAATGCTTCAGTTTATAGATTTCTATCCAGACATTATACACTGCAGCGATTGGCAGACAGGACCTATTTGCATACTTTTAAAAGAAATTTACAGCAAGTTTACAGCATATAAAAACATAAAAACACTTTATACAATCCATAATCTTCAGTATCAGGGAACATTCCCAAGAGAAACAATGGAAATGTTGGAAATTCCGGATTATTGTTTTGGCGCTATGGAGTTTTATGGTCAGGTCAGCTTTATGAAATCCGGCCTTGTCTATGCAGATGCCATAAGTACAGTAAGCGAAACATATGCTGAGGAAATTAAGACATTCCAATATGGCTATGGCTTAGACGGTGTTATGAGGTCAAGGCAGGACAGGCTTTTTGGTATATTAAACGGCATTGACTATGATAAAAACAATCCTGAAACAGACAACAGGATTGCAGTTAATTATAATTTAAACAGTGCAGATAAGAAAAAACTTAACAAAACAGAATTACAAAAACAACTTGGCCTTGAGGTTAAGGATGTGCCACTTGTAAGCATTATTTCACGATTGGCAGACCAAAAAGGGCTTGATATTGTTTCTTGGGTAGCAGAAGAAATGCTTAACCGCAATGTGCAGATTGTAGTGCTTGGTACAGGTGAAAAACGCCTTGAGGACTTTTTTAAAGGCCTTGAATGGAACCATAGAGGCAGTGTAAGTGCAAATATTAAATTTGACGATATTCTAGCACAAAGAATATATGCTTCAAGTGATATGTTCCTTATGCCGTCGCTTTTTGAGCCATGCGGTTTAGGACAGATGTTCTCATTAAGATATGGAACTATTCCTATTGTTAGAAAAACAGGCGGCCTTTCTGATACAGTAACACATTTTAACAGAGAAACAAAAACAGGCAACGGCTTTGTTTTTGAACACCATACAGCAGACGGGCTTATGTGGGCTTTTGACCAAGCTTTAAGCGTATACTACAGCGATGACTGGAAATATATAGTAAGAAATGCTATGGCGTGTGATTATTCTTGGCAGTCTTCGGCTTTAAAGTACATTGAGCTTTACAACAAAATAATAAAAGAGTATTGATAATAATTGTTAGTCCCTCATACAGTTGGTATGGGGGATTTTTTTGAGTAAAAATGATTTAAAACTTTCTTTATTATATACTGGTACTTTAATAGGTGCTGGTTTTGCTTCCGGCAGTGAAATTGCTGTTTATTTTTTAAAAAACGGCGGGAGTTTTTTAATACCGCTTATTTTAAGCTGTGGCATACTTATATTATTTGGAGCATTAGCCGTAAAAACGGCTTTTAAAACGCGTATATTTGAATATACGGAGTTTATGGATGAAATAATGGGAATAAAAGCCTCAAATATTATATGCTTTTTTACAGGTGTATTCTTTTTTGTGCTGTTTACTGCTATGATATCGGCTTTTGGCTCTTTATGCCAAAGTATGGGGATTATGGACAATAATTTAGCCCGTATTATATTTATACTTATGTGCATACCTGTTTTGATTAATGGGCCTAAAGGCATTATTAAGGCAAACAGTATTTTGGTACCAGTTCTTGTAATAGGCATTATTATAAGCTCGGCGGCTGTTTTAAAAAACAGCGGTTTACAGTTGCTCAATTTAGAATTGAATAGTTCAGCCAAGGGTTTTATAAAAGGTGCAGAGTTTGCATTTTACAACATGGTTTCATGTATACCAGTTTTAATTGAGTGTGCTGGAAAGTTGAAAGATGGTACAAAGCCCTTTGCTGGCTGTATTTTAACAGGGGTAATTGTTTTTATAATAGGTGCTTTAATGTCGTTTGCGTTGGTTTTAAGTCAAAATGTCTTAAATGAGCCGCTACCAATGCTTTTGGTTACAAAAAATGTTTCAAGTTTAGTTTATTACATATATATAATTTCTTTTATACTTTCGGTATATACAACAGCTGCTTCAAACGGTTTTTGCGCTATGGAATGGGTGTTAAACAAAAAGTTTTCGGTAACGAAGTTAGTACTTTTTTTGGCCGCGTCATATCTTGTTTCGTCTGTAAGTTTTATGGTATTTGTCGAAAAACTTTATGTTGTTTTTTCACTTATAGGATTAGCAGAGTTTGTGGCTATTGTGATTAGAGTTTTAAAATTTTAAGTATTCATTAATTAAGTTTTAGGTATACAAAAGGGGTTAGACTTTCAGAATTGTTTATAGTATAATTACAGTAATTTCGGGAGGTTATGCCATGAACAATGAATATGATGAAGGTCAGTTTACTGATGATGAATATAATGGTCAATATGACGACGGATATAACGACGAGTATGATGACTATGATGATTACGAAGAAGATGATGACGATAACTCTTCTTCAGGTGGTGGAAAACACGGCGGAAGCGGTAAAATATTTATAATTGTGCTTTTTTTAATGGCGGCAATAGGCGGAACATATTTCGGTTTGAGCTTCCTTGACGTTGATATAATGAAAAGCTTCAGCATTGAAAGTTTATTAAAAAGCAATTCACAAGATTCGTCTTCTTCAGCATCCCAAAGCGGACAGAGCTCGGCTCAAGAGGCTCAAAGAAGTGAAAAAGCTGAAGATAATACCCAAAACAATGAAAATGCCAAAGATGCCGAAGATGCACAGAGCAGTCAAGATAAGTCTGATACTGAAACAATTCAAAATAATACTGTTAAAGAAAGTGAAGTAAAAATTAAATTTGAAAATGACAGCCGCTCTAAATTTTTATATCTTGATGGTGGGTATTTATATCTTACAAAAGATGGCGCTAAGTATTATTTAGATTTAGATACACAAAAATGGAATGATACATATACAATGTCGTCTGTTACAGGTATATCAAATGGAAAATATGCCATTATAAATGATGTTCAGGGAAAAAACTTAAGGCTTTACAGTACTGATGGCCTTGAGTTTTCGGCTCAAACGGACGGAAATATTGTAAGCTGTGCCCTTAATTCACAGGGAACAAGCGCTGTTATACAAAAATATGGCGAAGACTACAAAATATCTGTTATAAGAAATGATGGACAGGTTCTTATGGAGCGTTTTGAGCAGGACAGTGGTATTTATCCATTAAGTGCGGCTTTAAGCGAAGACAGCAAAATCCTATCTGTAACATATGCTGATACTACTGATGTAGAGATTAAGGCTAAAGTACTGCTGTTTTATGTTAATAAGGAAGATTCCAAAAATACAGCAACGGGTGAGTTTTACGCCGGAATAGAAAAAGAAAATATTATTGCACCTTATATATTCGCATTAGACGGAAATTTTGTAATTGTATACGACAAAGGCTTATTTGCCATTGATTCAAGTGGTAATGAGATATGGAATACGCCAATTTATAATAGAATAGATGCTGTGGCTCATACGCAAAACGGCAGTATAGTTTTATCTCTTGGCGATCAACTTGCCGGAACAGATGGTTTTGAAAGTGGTACTGTTTATATTTTAAATAAAAACGGCAAAGAAAAAAGCGAATATTTTATTGGTGAGGATATATCGTACTTAAATGTAGCCGGAAAGGATATAATTATAGGCAGTGGAAATGATTTTATATGCATAAATGAGTCAGCCAAAGAAAACTGGCGTTTTACGGCTACACAGGTGGTTAAAGACGTATTTCCGTATACTGGCGGAAACAAAGTTCTTGTGATTACTGGAACAGAAGCTAAAATAATAGAAGCGGAATAAAAAATTATGCCGGATTTCAATAAATTTGTTATCCGGCTTATTTTAAGGAGGAATATGCAATTTAATGAACAGTTTAGATATTTTTGTATTAGTAGTAATAGGTATTTGCGTTGTTGTTGGGTATTTCAGGGGTTTTGTTAAAACGTGCTTTTCATTTGTGCCAAGTGTAGTTTCGTTATTGCTTACAAATAAAATTTATCCGGTATTCAGCAAGTTTTTAAGAACAACGCCTGTTTATGGATATATAGAAAACGGAGTTGCAAAGGCGCTTAATTTGGAGAGCATGACATCTGCTGTAAGCACTCAGTCAAATGATTATATAAACAGTCTTTCTATACCTGATTTCCTCAAAGAGTCACTTATATCAAATAATAACCCGGTTGTTTACGGTATACTTGACGCAACAGGTATAAATGAGTATATATCTGGATATGTAGCAAATATGATTTTGAATATTTTATCTATGATAGTAGTTGCAGTAGGTCTTATTTTAATTTTTAAGCTGGTACTTATACTGCTTGATGTTGTTACAAAGCTTCCGGTTATACATGGTATAAATTCTGTAGGCGGATTGATTGTAGGACTGCTTGAGGGCGTATTAATAGTATGGGTTGTATTTGTTGTGGCTGTTTTATTTGTAAGTGGCGATAGTTTAACATGGTTTTATGAGTCCCTTGAAAACTCAAAAATAGCACTGGCATTGTTTAACGGAAATATACTGTTAAAAATGATTTTAAGGATAATAGCATAAGTATGTTTAAGGCCTGTAAAGGCTAAGTAAAAATTTTTTTCAAAAAAATAAAAAAAGTTGTTGACAGAATGATGTAGTAGTGCTATTATATACAAGCGGCTGTGAGATAAGACATCTGAACAGCCTAAATAGAAAGACCTGCACCTTGAAAACTGAATAAAGAAGCAAGAGTCAAAAAATCGAGAAAAGCAAAAAGCTTTGATATATATGTATTAAAGTAGTAAGCAAGAAAGAAGATGTAGTATCGCTACTACATTCCGCTAAGGTCAAGCGAATAAGAGCATCAGGAGAATGCCTTGGCACTGAGAGCCGAAGAAGGACGTGATAAGCTGCGAAAAGTCTCGGGGAGGAGCAAATATCCATCGAACCGGGAATGTCCGAATGGGGGAACCTGCATGAGAATACTCATGTATCCTAAGGTAAATACATAGCCTTAGGAAGGGAACGCCGTGAACTGAAACATCTAAGTAGCGGCAGGAGAAGAAAGAAAACTCGATTCCGAAAGTAGCGGCGAGCGAAATTGGAAGAGGCCAAACCGAGTAACCTAGTTATTCGGGGTTGCGGACTGCGTATGGTATTGATGAGGGATAGCCGAACTGTTTTGGGAAAGCAGACCAAAGAAGGTGAAAGTCCAGTAGGCGAAATCTTAAATCAGCTAGCAGTATCCAGAGTACCACGGGACACGAGAAACCCTGTGGGAAGCCGGAGGGACCACCCTCCAAGCCTAAATACTCCTCAGTGACCGATAGTGAAGCAGTACTGTGAAGGAAAGGTGAAAAGGACCCCGGGAGGGGAGTGAAAGAGAACCTGAAACCT
>CALWEX010000007.1 GCA_944377425.1 uncultured Clostridia bacterium | reverse complement strand
GGATGCTTTTTCGAGGCACACTGTTTTAGAGTGCCTTCGGCAATGGATGCACACGGCTTCGCCGGCGCCCAGCCGCTCACGCGTCTGACTTTTCTGGCTGATGGTTTGTTCCAGGTCAAAATCAACTCTTGGCTAATTTATCCCTTTTACTGTTTATAAGGATTTCGAATGTTCCTTAAGAATTACTTTTTTCAGAACTTTCGAGGATGTGTTTTACTGTTCAGTTATCAAGGTTCCTGTCAGTTTTTGACAGCTCCGATATTTTATCATATCGTTTTGCGCTTGTCAAGAACTTTTTTAATTTTTTTATTTTTCTTGTCTGTCACTCTTTCGCGACAGCTTATATAGGTTATCACAAGTTTTTCTGCTTGTCAACTCTTTTTTGAGTTTTTATAACCGACGGAGAAGGAGGGATTTGAACCCTCGCGCCGCTATTAACGACCTACTCCCTTTCCAGGGGAGCCCCTTCAACCACTTGGGTACTTCTCCAAATGCTTTACTCCATAACATAAAAATGGCGGAGAGGGTGGGATTCGAACCCACGGTCCCTTTCGGAATCACTGGTTTTCAAGACCAGCTCCTTAAACCACTCGGACACCTCTCCACATAGTATTCAGTTCCGTGCTTTTTGTTTTCTGTCGAGCACGTGTTATATAATACTACTATCGCCGTAATTTGTCAATAAAAATTTTAAAATTTTTTTATTATTTTTTTTCTTTGTTTTTACACTTGATTTTAGCTGATATTTTACCGCCTAATTTTCCGCTTTCGCGTGAAGTGAGGCTTTTCCATCCCTGCTCTTTTATTTTATCAAAAAGCCCTATCTCTTTTGCTATTTCGAGCTTAAGTTTTTCTTTTTCAGCTTTTATTTTTTTCGCTTCGGCTTTGCTTATATTTTTCTCTTCCATTTCTTTTCCTCCTTAATATGCAGTTGCTTTTAGTAGTTTGTCTAAAACTGCCTATATTATTCATTAAAATATTTGACATGAACTGCTTTTGGTGCTAATATGATTTTAATTGAAAGTAGAGGCGCGTTTTCCATCAGTAACTGCATTTACGCTTATATCCGCAAGCGGTTAATAATTCAGCAAAAGGGGCAAACGCCGAAGGAAGCGTTATGCGGTATTCGCTTTCTGGGCGGTAAGTTAACAGCTTGCCGACTGTCATCTTTTAAGATGGAGTGCTACTGAATATATCATTTGCTTGGCAGCCGTATTGCACCGACTATGATTTATTTGGTGGTGTATACAGGCTTTTTTATTGCCTGAATATCAATTTTACACAGGAGTGATTATTTAAAATGAGAAAGGTAAATCTCGCTGTTGTAGGAGCAACAGGAATGGTAGGAAGAACCTTCCTTAAGGTTCTTGAAGAAAGAAATCTTCCAATTGATAACTTTTATGTAATGGCTTCAGCTCGTTCAGCAGGAAGCAAACTTACTTTCATGGGTAAGGAATATACAGTTGAAGAGCTTACAGAGCATTCTTTTGACAAACCTATTGATATAGCTCTTTTTTCAGCCGGCGGCAGCACAAGTGCCAAATTCGCGCCTATTGCTGCGGAACATGGCTGTATAGTAGTTGATAACTCAGCTCAGTGGAGACAGGACCCTAAGGTGCCTCTTGTAGTGCCTGAGGTTAACCCAGAGGACATTAAGTGGAACAGTGGTATTATAGCTAACCCTAACTGCTCTACTATTCAGGCAATGGTTGTTTTAAAACCATTAGACGATAAATACAAAATTAAAAGAGTTGTTTACTCTACATATCAGGCAGTATCCGGCGCAGGTGTTTCAGGTTGGAAAGACCTTGAAAACGGCCTTAAAGGCGAAGCCCCTAAAAAATTCCCTCATCCAATAGCAAATAACTGCCTTCCACATATAGACGTTTTCATGGATAACGGATATACTAAAGAAGAAATGAAGATGATTTGGGAAACAAGAAAAATACTTCATCACCCAGATATGCGCGTTACAGCTACAACTGTTCGTGTTCCTGTATTTAACAGCCACAGCGAATCTATAAATGTAGAATTCGAAAACCCAGTTGACATTAACGAAGTTAAAGAGCTTCTCTCAAAAGCTCCTGGTGTTGTTGTAAAAGATAACCCTGCTAATAACGAGTACCCTCTTGCTATTGAAGCAGCAGGAAAAGACGAAGTATTTGTCGGCAGAATTCGTCGCGACGAAAGTGTTGAAAACGGCATTAACATTTGGGTTGTTGCCGATAATATAAGAAAAGGCGCAGCGACAAACGCCGTACAGATAGCTGAACTTATTGTAAATTCACTTAACTAACCATTTAAGAGGAGGAAAACAAAATGTCAATTTTCACAGGCTCAGCAGTAGCCATTATTACACCTTTTAATAACGACGGTTCAATTAACTATGAAGCTTTCAAAAACATGGTAGAAACACAGATTGCTGCCGGTACAGACGGTATTGTTGTTGCAGGCACAACAGGTGAGGCTTCAACTATTGACGATGCAGAACAGATTAAGCTTATTAAATACTGCGTTGACATTGTAAACAAAAGAGTTCCTGTTATAGCAGGTGCTGGAAGCAACGACACAGCTCACGCTATTGAGCTTGCAAAAGAAGCTGAAAAAGCAGGTTCAGACGCCCTTCTTATTGTTACACCTTACTACAACAAAACAACACAGAAAGGCCTTGTTAAACATTATGCTGCAATAGCTGAAAATGTAAACATTCCTATTATTCTTTACAGTGTAGCTGGCCGTACAGGTATGAACATTACTCCTGCAACAGTTAAAGAGCTTGCAAAAATTAAAAACATTGTTGCTATTAAAGAAGCAAGCGGTGACCTTTCACAGATTGCTAAGATTGCTGAATCCTGCGATATAGACATTTACTCAGGCAACGATGACCAGACACTTCCTATACTTTCATTAGGCGGCAAAGGCGTTATTTCTGTTCTTGCCAATGTAATGCCTAAAGAAGTACATGAAATGTGCGAGAAATTCTTTGCTAACGATGTAGCAGGCGCAAGAGAGATTTTCTTAAATACTCTTACATTAGCTAACACATTATTTATTGAAACAAATCCAATACCTGTTAAAACAGCATGCAACCTTATGGGCATGAACGCCGGCGTTCTTAAAGCTCCATTATACGATATGGAGAGCGCTAACCTTGAAACTCTTAAGGCTGAGCTTAAAAAACATAACCTTATTTAATTACATAGGTTAAATTAATTTTAAACGGCGCGGAAGACAATTTCTGCGCCATTTTTTAAATCAAAGAAAAGAGGTTTTCAATTATGATAAATATTATAATTCATGGCTGCGGCGGAAAAATGGGAAAAGTTGTAGAAGGCCTTGTAAAAGAAGACAGCCAGCTTACAATAGCTGCCGGCATTGACCCAAGAGATATACAGGCAGACTATCCTGTATTCCATTCTGTTGATGAGTGCACAGTAAAAGCTGATGTTATAATAGATTTTTCTACAGCTTCTGCAATACCTGCCCTTCTTGATTACTGCGTAAAAACAGGCACTCCAGCTGTTTTATGCACAACAGGCTTTTCAGATGAACTTAACAATCAGGTAAAAGAAGCTTCCAAATCAGTAGCTATTCTTAAATCCGCCAATATGTCAGTTGGTGTAAACCTTATAATGAATCTTGTAAAAAAAGCCGCTGAAGCTCTTTATGACTCTGGCTTTGATATTGAAATACTTGAAAAACACCATAATCAGAAAATTGACGCACCAAGCGGCACAGCTATTGCCATTGCTGACTCTATAAACGAGGCTCTTGATGGAAAGCTTAACTATGTATATGACCGTTCACAGGTTAGAGAAAAACGTACTCGTGACCAGCTTGGCATTAGTGCCATAAGAGGCGGCACAATAGTTGGCGAACACGACGTTATATTTGCTGGAAAAGACGAAATAATAACTCTTAGCCATACAGCTTTAAGCAAAGAAATTTTTGCTGTAGGCGCTGTTAAAGCCGCTAAATTCCTTGCAGGAAAGCCAGCCGGATTTTACACAATGAAAGAAGTTCTTGAATAATTCAAACACTAATTAAATTTAAGCCCCTGTTTTATAACTTATAAAAACAGGGGTATTATATTATAAAAATGAACCTGAATTAAGCTGTCAAAAAGTATAACAAACTTAATCAGGTTCATTTTAATAAATAATATGTTTTATTTTTTTTCGATATTAATGCTGTAAACATAGTCGGCACACTGGGCTATATCATCATATTTATGGCTGCCTGTAACAATAATATCCATGTTATTGTTTCTTTTTCTAAGGAGCTCAACAATATCATTTGATGTTATAAATCCAGTATCAACAGCATCAGTTATTCCATCAAGAATAAGCATGTCGCATTCGCCGGTCTCAATTATTTTTCTGCTGAAATTATAAGCAAGGCTTATTTCATTTGAAAGCTCGCCTTTATCGGCGTCAAGATAGCTTTCCCTCTGCTTTTCAAACCTGAAAGCTCTGAATTCCGGCTCAAGTTTTTTAAGCGGAATATATTCCTTGTTATGGTTATAATCTAAAAACTGCACCATAACAACAGAACAATCCTCACCTATTGCCCTCATTCCCTGACCAATAGCAAGGGTTGTCTTTCCTCTGCCTTCGCCGTAATACAAAAACACGTTTCCTTCTCTCATGTCAATACCTCCAAGGCTAAAATCACGCCTAAGAAATAATATATCATAAACACGTTCTTGTCAATGAAATACCGGCATATTATCACAAAACAATTAATTATTCTACATTGTCAGCAGTCGAAACTTTTTCTATTCTTGAAACCGAAATTTCATAAGCTGTTTTTTCTTCTATTCCATCCTGTGTTTTTTTCTGATACTTTCTGCTTTGAATTCTTCCGGTAATTTTAATATTATCTCCTACAGCAAGTCTGCCAGCAAATCTCGCATTTCTTCCCCAAACAATACATGGTATGTAATCTGATTTATTGTAAGCTCTGTTTACGGCAACAAGCAAATCCGTAATTTCGCGGCCCATAGGTGTAACACGGTATACAGGCTCACGGCAAATAAAGCCATTAATCTCTATTTTGTTGTCATTTTCACCGTTGTCATAAAACAACTCTCTTGCAAAAACAGATATAATAAGCTTGCTCTTAGGTCCAGTACAATTATTGTAACTTCTTACTTGACCTTCAATTTTTACATTTCTGCCAACTAATATGTCGCCTTTGTCAAAAAGCCTTTCAGAAACAGTTATAGGTATAATATCCTCACTGCCGCTTAGCCTTTTTACGGCTATATTAAAATTATAAAATCCCTCGCCATATATTTTGTGGCTGAAAACACAGTCGGACTCTATTCGTCCTGAAATTTCTATCCTGTTATTCTCGTTAACATTATCCATAAGTTTTTCTCCCCTTTAAGCATGGCTGTGTAATTTACATTTATAAATATTCCACCAGTTTGCTTAATATGCGTAGGATTATATAATCGTTGCTTATAGAAATAAAAAATATATCCATAAAACAAGTTATATTATGAAATTATACCAGTTTTTTACAAAAAACACAACACGAGTGATATAAAAATATATTCAAATGAATTTAATTTTATCCCCATTAAAAAATTTAATGTATATACAACATAAGTTTAGCATAATTTTTAGTTTATATCTATAGATATTAAACATTATAAATTAGAATTAAATAAAAATTTAATAAAATAAGAATATATAAAAGTAAATTCATTGACAAATATGTCAAATTGTAAATAAAAATCAATGTTTTTTCATAAATTATAGATTTTTTATTATATTAAATAAAATAATCAGAATATGTTGTATTTTTATATCGCATTTAATTTTAAATATTCATTTATACACTTATTATACTGTATTTATATTAAAAAAGGCTCTCTGTCAAAAATAGCGAGAGCCTTTTTAATCATTTTCAATTTACATTATCCGTTAAGTATATTTTTTGCGGTATCAACCATTTTCATGCCATGGTTCATGCTGCTTTTCTGCAAAAACCTATGAGCCGCTTCCTCAGTTACTTTATATTTATTCATTAAATATAACTTAGCACGCTCAATTATAATATCATCCTCAGATGTTCTAAAGCCCTTATGGCTTTCGTTATTTTTTGTGCCAGAACCCAAATGAAGCTCATTAACATAACTCAAAATCATATTTACTGTTTTTATAACATCAACCTTTGTAACCGGAAGGACTAATGAAAATATTTCTTCATTATCCACTAAATCAGCCTGCTTTCTTGATAACAAAACAAGCATGCCAAATGTATCCGGAAGCATTTCGTATATCTCAGTATGCAGCATGTGAGCCACTTTATAACCGCAAATAACAATGCCACCGGCGCTTTCATTAGCGGCCCTTATAACTTCGTCACCGTTGGTGCAAATAAAAACATTATAAAACCCGTTTGCCGCCACAATATCCTTAACAGCTTCACCTTTTTTTCTGTCAGTAAACCCGATAATCACATTATCCATTAAAACCACTCCACACCGGCAGCTAATTAGTAAATATTAAGATATTTGTCAATCTCCCAGCGGTTAACAGTGTTGCAATATTCTTTCCACTCTTCTTTTTTTGCCATTAAATATTTATTATATACATCTTTTCCAAGAGCCTGTTTTATTACGTCGTCTTTTTCAAACTCACTTATAGCCTCGCCTAAAGTTTCCGGTAATCTGCTTATACCTAATTCTGCTCTTTGTTCGTCTGTCATTTCATAAATATTTCCGTTAACACAGTCTGGCGCTGTCATATTCTTTTCTATTCCGTCAAGGCCGGCTGATAATATAGCCGCAAAAGCCAAATATGGATTTACTGACACGTCAGGGTTTCTCAGTTCTATTCTTGTACTTTCTCCGCGTCCAGAAGGAATTCTTATAAGCGGGCTTCTATTGGCAACAGACCAAGCTATATAAGAAGGTGCCTCAAAACCGGTATTTAATCGTTTATAAGAATTTACAATAGGGTTAGTAATTAATGAAAGGCCCTTCATGTGGTATAAAACACCGGCTAAAAACTGGTAAGCCGTTTGACTCATACCTATTTTATGTTTATCATTCTCATCAAAGAAAATATTCTTTCCATCTTTTGAAAGTGAAATATTAATGTGCATTCCTGAACCACTCTGGCCGTTTAATGGCTTAGGCATAAATGACGCAAAAACACCGTTTCTTTGAGCTATTGTTTTAACAACAAGCTTAAGAGTTACTATGTTATCTGCCGCCGTTAATGCATCGGTATATTTAAAATCCACCTCATGCTGACCAAAAGCCTGCTCATGGTGGCTTGATTCTATTTCGTAGCCCATATCCTCAAGTGTAAGGCATATTTCACGCCTTGTATTTTCACCTCTGTCAACAGGCCCCAAATCAAAATATGAGCCTTTGTCGTGAGGCTTAATAACAGGCTCACCACTGTCATCAGTCTGAAAAAGGAAAAATTCACACTCCGGCCCAACATTAAAAACATATCCCATGCTTTTAGCTTTTTCAAGAGCATTTTTTAGTACATATCTTGGAGAACCTATATAAGGAGTACCGTCAGCATTAATCAAGTCACATATAAATCTTGCTACTTTGCCATGCTGAGGACGCCATGGGAAAATAGCAAATGTATCAAGGTCAGGCTTAAGATACATGTCTGACTCCTCTATTCTTACAAAACCGTCTATAGCTGAGCCGTCAAACATGCAGCGCCCATCAAGTACCTTTTCAAGCTGGCTTACAGTAACTGCTATATTTTTAAGGGCTCCAAACATATCCGTAAACTGAAGCCTTATAAACTTAACATCATTTTCGCCTATTAACATTCTTATATCGTCTTTTGTATTACTCACAACAAATACCTCCGTTAAATAATACTTTAATTATACGCCGTTAAAGCAAAAAGACGCCTCCTAAAAAGGAGACGTCTTTGTCTACTTACATTATACTGCATACGCTGTATATGTCAATACCATAAACTCAGTACTCAACGCTTTTTAGCGTAAGCCCGCAAGGTGGAAGTGTAATACCTGCATTTTGTCTGTTTCGGCTTTCCAAAACATTAGGTATTTGGGTATAATCAAATTCACCTGTACCGCACTGCAAAATAGTGCCCGCCATTATACGAACCATATTATAAAGAAAGCCATCGCCTACAAATTCCAATTGTATTTCACTGCCAACTCTATTTATATCTATTGAATAAACCGTTCTTATTGTAGACTTTTTTGTTCTTTTATTGGCGCAAAATGCCATAAAATCATGCTTTCCTGTAAGCATATCAGCGGCTTTTCTCATTTTATCTATATCCAGCTTATTAGGATATTTATAAACGTATCTGCTTTCAAAAACGTTTGACTGCAAGTCATTAAGTATTCTGTATATATATGTCTTTTTCTTGGCGTTATATCTACTGTGAAACCTTTCAGAAACAATAGAAATTTCTGTAACAGCAATATCACTTGGCAAATATTTATTTATATAATCCTTAACGTACTTTTCGTCCTGCTTTTCTTTTAAATAAAAGTTAGCCACTTGACCTATAGCATGAACACCTGCGTCTGTTCTTCCGCTTCCTATTACCTGTGTTTCCTCACCGTTAAGCTCAGAAACTATCCTTTCAAATCGCCACTGAATAGTGTTTGACTTAGACACCTGTTTCTGCCAGCCGTTATAGTTTGTTCCGTCATACTGTATGTTTATTTTATAATTATACATTATTATTTACTCTCTTTAATAATACCTTTATGATATGCGTCCAACAATTCCGTAAGCTCATCAATACTTTCCTGAAGCTCAGCGCCTATATCTGTATTCATAATTCTTATTCTTTCATGGGAATACTGGAGGGCTACAGTTGATGAGAGAATATCTTTTTCCTCCGCTATTGCTTTTTCAAGGGACTCAAAAGGCTCATGGGAAACTAAAACAAGGCCGTGTGAGTTATAAATAAGTGTATAACCAGCAATTCCTGTTTCCTTCTGGTATGCCTTTGCAAAGCCGCCGTCTATTACAAAAAGCCTTCCTTCTGCCTTTATAGGGCTTTCACCTTTTGAAACTTTAACTGGAACATGGCCGTTAATAATATGTGAGTTTTCAGGGTCCATTCCGAAGTTTTCAAGTATCATACGGCAAATTTCTTCTTTATCCCTGTGTTTGTAATATGGGCATCTTTCTTCTTTATGTGTAGCTTTATCATCTATAAAGTATCTTTCAAATGTTGCCATTTTCTTTTTACCGAAAAGCGGTGAATTTTCGCCGCACCACAAATACCAAATATAGTCCATGCACTCACGTTTTCTTTCAGAATGAGGTTTATTAAAATATCCTTCTCTTACAGTTCTGTCTACAGCGTCAAATAACTCTTTTCCGCTTAAATACTCACCATCAACAAGAACTTTTTTAAGTGAGCCGTCATCTTCCATAGGAATGCAGCCATGGAACATAAGGTTTGTATTAAACTTTTTGTATAAACTGCCATGACTGTAAAGCATACTTATATGCTTTTGCAGTTTTTCACTATTTACAAAAGAAGACTTTATTCTGTTCATAACAAATTCTTCTTCCGGTGTAAAAGCATAAGGGTTTTGAGGGTCAAGTGTTGGGAAGTTAGTATCGTTAAGAGGATACTCTACACCTTCTACTTTAACAGTTCCCTTTTCTTTATCTATTGTGCCAAGAAGCTGTCTGCTTTCCATTTTATATTCAGGATGACGCATTATAATCTGGCCTTCAACCTTAAACTGCATTATGGAAATTGCCTTATGTATTTTAGCAATAAGCATAACATCGTTATCGCTTAAAACATCATCTTCCGAGAGTTTAGGCATAAACTGCACACAAGGGTCATCAGCATACTGCTGAGCCGCAAATGTAACAAGAGGTATAAGGTTAATGCCGTAGTCCTCATCAATAGTATCAAGATTTGCATAACGAGCGCATATTCTTACTACATTGCATATAAGCGCCTGACAGCCAGCAGCAGCACCCATCCACGAAATATCATGGTTACCCCACTGAATATCAACACTGTGGTAACTGTCCAAAAGGTCCATTATTTTAGCCGCCTTAGGACCTCTGTCATAAATATCGCCTATTACATGAAGCTGGTCTATAGCAAGGCGCTGTATAAGGTTTGAAATCGAAATTATAAATCTGTCGGCTTGGTCAAGACTTATTATTGTTTCGATAATCTCTTTATAATATAGTTGTTTATCTGCGCCTGTTCCGTCTTCGTGAATAAGTTCTTCTAATATATATGAAAATTCTTGAGGAAGCGCTTTTCTAACTTTAGAGCGAGTATATTTAGAACTCATTACTTTACATATTTTAATGAGCCTGTGGAGAGTTATTCTGTACCAGTCAGCCATATCCTCCTCGCCTTCTTTAATTGTCTCCAGCTTTTGTTCCGGATAATAAATTAAAGTAGCTAAAGCCTTTTTTTCGCTTTCTCTCAATGATGAGCCAAAAATTGCCGTAATCTGGTTTTTAATAACTCCTGAAGCATTTTTAAGCACATGGTTAAATGAATCATATTCCCCATGAATATCACTTACAAAGTGTTCTGTACCCTTTGGCAGGTTAAGTATAGCCTGAAGATTTATAATCTCTGTGCTGGCACTGTTTATATTAGGGTATTTCTTTGAAAGAAGCTTTAAATATTTAAAATCCTTTTCATTATATTTTTTAATACCGACTGACATTTTACTCCCTCCCAGCATTTATAATAAAATGTATCAAAAGTACATATTATTCTTATTTTGGTCTTTTATATACAACGCTTTTCTGTTAAGGTAAAAAACCGTAATAACGCTTATGATAAATGTGTATAAGAAAAATAAAATAACCATGAATAATACATCACCTATAAAAAACAGCTGGAGTGCACCTATAAAAAACGTCAACGTTCTTGTTATTAAACCATTCACTATGCTTATTAATAATATATAACCAGCTGTTTTAAACCACTTGCCTTTAACTAAATCCATGCTCATTTTAAAGGAATTTATAATACCTGCATCATCAAAAATAATAGTGTATTCGTAAAAATACCATAAAACAAGCAAAATTATGCCCGGTATAATAAAAAACATCAATCCAATTACAATGGCAACCCAATAAATAACTGATGAAGCCATAACAACAGTACCTTTTGAAAGAGCGTTTAAAACAGACTTTCTTGCATCAACCACCCTACCGCTTAAACTGTCGCCTGCTGCATCAGCAACAGCTATTGTAATTAAAGGATAAATCAAAGCTTGTATAAACATTGATATAATCATAAGTGCTGATACAGTTAGCAACTGCTCAGTACTTAAATTTTCAATAAGCTGAGTGCTTCCAGTTATTATAGATGTTATGTCACCATTAGATATTATTTTAAGTAAAATATTATCGGCAAAAGAAAGTAAAATACTTAAGGGCAGACCTAAAATAACTGTAATTTTAAAAAACTGAATAAAGTTATCCCTAAAAAGTCCCCATCCTATAGAGAATATTTCAAAAATACCAAGTTCTTTTGTATTAATTTCATTCATGCCATCAACTCCAAAACTGTGAAAAATTATTATATTTAGATAAAAACTTACATTATATTTTATGCTTAATAAAAACATTATACTATAAACGCATAAAAATTAAAAGTGAATTATACAGTTATAAATTCTTAATAAATTTATTTAAACCTTGATATTTTATAATTATAATTCATAAAATACAAAAAAAGCGCAAGGTGAAAGCATGATAATACATACAGTTCAAAAAGGCGAAACTTTAAACTCTATAGGCAGGCAGTATAACCTTACAGCAGAATATATTCAAAACATAAACCAGCTTCCAAATCCAGAAAGCCTTGTTGTAGGACAAAACATACTTATACTTTTTCCCAAAATACTGCATACTGTTAAAACCAATGATACCCTATATTCCATATCACGCCAATACAATGTTCAGATAAACACTATTTTAAAAAATAATCCTAACCTATCTGTAAACCCTTCCATATCTGCCGGAGATATAATAGTTATAGAATTTGACGATGAAAAAATAAAAGATGTAATAACAAACGGCTATACTTATGGTGCTTTACCTGATAATATACTGCGGGCAGCTTTGCCTTATTTAACATTTATATCACCTTTTACATATGGTGTTGAAAAAGATGCATCTCTTTTGCGTCCTAATGCAGAAAACACTTTATTTATATCCTCTTTTTACAGAACACAGCCGCTTTTGCATATTTCAACAATTACATATTACGGCAATTTTAATACAGAAGCCGTTTCTGTAGTTTTAAATACTCCGTCTTTATGGGAAACTTTTTTTAACAATATTTTATATGAAATTGAAACTTACGGATATGTAGGTGTTGACATAGACTTTGAATTTATAGACCCCTCCGACAGTCTTAAATACGCTGAACTTGTTGAGTTTTTAAAAAATAACCTTAATAAATATGGTTATATTATAATAGCTGCTCTTGCACCTAAAACATCAGCCAACCAAAAAGGCCTATTATACGAAGGCCATAATTACATGGCTATAGGCTCCAGCGCAAACTACGCCTTTATTATGACATACGAATGGGGATACACATATGGCCCACCTATGGCAGTAGCTCCCATTGAAAGCGTTAAAAAGGTGCTTGATTATGCTATCAGCGAAATACCGTCTAGCAAAATACTTATGGGAATACCAACTTATGGCTATGACTGGACTTTGCCATTTATACAAGATGGTCCAGCTGCAAAGTCAATATCCAATTCAGAGGCAATTTTAACAGCTTTAAATTATGGCGCTGAAATACAATTCGACTCTTATTCGCAATCGCCATATTTTTATTATACTGATGAAAGCGGTAACATGCATGAAGTATGGTTTGAAGACGCAAAAAGCTCTTTGTCAAAACTTCGCCTTATAGAAATGTATGGCCTTGCCGGCTGCGGATATTGGAATTTAGAAAGACCATTCCCTCAAAACTATATGATATTAAACAGCTTGTATAATATTTCAGAATTTCTTCTCAATTCATGAAATATACATTTTGTGTTGAAAAATAAACGTATATATGTTATTTTATAAATATAAATTCTTAATATTTTTTTAATTTCACCATTAATTAATTTGTACTATATATTAAATATCTAAAGCTTAGGGGGTATTCTATGGATTTAAAAGGAAAAACCGTCTTAATCACCGGTTCTTCGCGTGGAATAGGCAAGGCCATAGCTTACGCTTTCGCAAAAAAAGGCTGCAATCTTGTACTTAATGCTTCTGTCAGCTCAGATGAACTGCTTAAAACTCAGGAAGAACTTAAATCTATGGGTTACTATTCTTATTCATACCTTGCGGACGTTTCAGACTATGCACAATGTGTAGATATGTTTAATACCATATCAACAATTTATGGCAGTGTGGATATACTAATTAATAACGCTGGTATATCATATCTTGGCCTTTTTACCGATATGAAACCAGAAAACTGGAACAGAATTATAGATGTTAATTTAAAATCTGTTTTAAACTGCTGTCACTTGGCTGTACCTAAAATGGTAAGCCATAAATCGGGAATAATAATAAACATATCTTCTATATGGGGTGACCGTGGAGCTTCTTGTGAAGCAGTGTATTCTGCTACTAAAGGCGCTGTAAATTCATTTACAAAAGCTATGGCAAAAGAATTAGGCCCAAGCGGAATAAGGGTGAACGCCATTTCGTGCGGTGTAATCGACACTAAAATGAACCAGTGCTTTACAGAAGAAGAAAGAGATGTACTTACAGAAGAAATATCGCTTATGCGCTTTGGCACACCAGAAGAAATAGCCAATCTTGCCGTATTTTTAGCAGGAAATCAATCATCATTTATTAATGGTCAGGTTATAACATCTGATGGATGTATGTTCTAAAAATCGACATAACAAATCAATAAAACATTAAAAGCCTTCTAGCATAAAATAAGGCTTTTGATGTATATAAAAACAAAAAAGGCAGGAAATATAATTTTCCTGCCTAAAATTTAATATGTAACACAATCATAAGGCTTTTTATCCAATATTATTACCTAGTGTGTATCCTTTGGACATAGCCCAAAGCGATGAAATTATAAATAATGTAATTATTCCATAACCAAATAAAAAACCTGTTATACAGCGCTTTATGTTATTGCTTTCATACTTAGTTAAAGACTGTAAGAAACCATCAAACAACATAGGCAGCATTAAAATAAGAGCCACCCAACCAGACACGCTGAAAAAAGCAAATGTTAAAATTCCAAATACAATTCCCATAAGCTCACCAAAACATCTGGCGCATATAGGGAACTTTTTTCCTTTGTAATGAAAAGACCTGCTTTCCATACAATGGCACCCAAATATAATAGGCAGCCATTTATAAAACCAGCAAATCATATTACATCATAGCAAGAGAGCCGCCTATTCCTATAAGGAACATAAGTGCATACCATAAAACACCTATAATTACTGAAACAAGAGCACCTATTCCGGCAGCTTTAGCTGTACGAGGCTTTGTGTCTTTCCAAACAAGGAAAAGTACAAGTCCTACGATAGGTATACAGCATCCAAGCAATCCCCAAAGAAATCCACCGTTATCAACTACAGGCGGAGCTGACTGCTGTCCGTTCTGCACATAGTTAACACTTGTATTTGTTGAGCTTGACTGAGTTTCGCCGCATTTTGGGCATACAATAGTACCATCATCAATTTTTTCTCCACATTTTTTACAATATGCCATAATAATTCCTCCCTTTATAACAATACCTTTTTATGGATAGTTTATTTGTAAACTAATATAATGTCAATATTTTAGTATTAAGTTTAATCAAAGATTAAATAAAATTTTAATTAAGCTTTTTAAAAGTCATATTTTATGGTATACACTTTATATCGCCAATACCCTTTGAATTGTTAAGTTTAAAGTATACAGCATTAACCAATATACATTAATAAATTATATAAAACATGAGTTTTTTCAGCCTAAAACACTTGGTATACACTAAAACCAAATGTAATAAAACACTTAATTTACTTGTATATTTTCATTATATAGTCGCTTAAAACCGTTTACAGTAAATCAATATTTTTATCTATACTGATTTTAAATAGCACAAATAATATTTAGCTTATATCTTAGAGTAGATTTTATTTTTCCTAAGCTCATATATTCATTTGTATATAAATTCTAAACTTTACAATACGCAAAACACCAACAAAACTAACCATTTTTTCAATATTCAATACAATGAATAGTTATATAAAGTAAAAATTAAAACAGCATAATTTTTAGTAATTATAAATTTTAATATATTCAATTTTCGCTAAATACTGGTAAGCTAATATGTTTAATATAGCACATCATTCTTGTTCCAAAGACAATAATAAAGCTTATAAAAACAAGCAGTGTACTGCCAAGTACATCTTTTAAAAAGAACATAATAAGGGCACCCTCAACAGAAGTTATGGCGTATATGTCTTTTTGGAAAACATAAGGTTTGCGGTTTACCATAATATCTCTTATAATTCCGCCGCCTACAGCTGATAAAAAACAGCAGAATATAACTGTTATACAGTTGTAATCCGCATTTATAGCATTTATTCCAGCAGAAACAGTAAAAGCCGCAAGACCTATTGCATCAAGAACAATTACCCAGAAATTATCCTGTATTTTTTTAAACTTTAAAGCTGTTGTCATACCTAAAGCAATTACAATATACGGCAGGTAGTTTGACAAAGCATAAGGAGATTGAGAATTTATTATTACATCTCTAAGTATACCGCCGCCAAGAGCTGTTGTTATTGAAAGTATAACAATGCCAAGGAAATCAAAATTCTCCTCTCTTGCTACTATAGCGCCTGAAAAAGCAAACATAAACATGCCGATATATTCAAATATTATTATAAAATCCATTTTTTATGCTCCTTCTCAAAGTTTTAAATAATACTACCAATATGACATATTTAAATTAAAATAATGTACTTATACCAAATTAGTTATATGATATAAGTACATTTTATTATTTTTTAGCTATTTTAAATAAACCATTAAGCATTATCTGGCTATATAAAATAATCAATCTAAATCAAGGAATCTAAGAACACCTTTATGTTTAAAAGTTTTATGCTCCCTTTGAGAACGCCTTAATTTAAGTTCTGCTTCAACCTCGCTTTTGCTGTGTTTTTCTCCTCTAAAACCAACAACATTAATACTTTTTTTGTTAATGTCTATTTCTATAATATCTCCGTCATCAATATATGCTATTGTTCCACCTTCTGCCGCTTCTGGAAAAAGATACCCAACGCAAGGCCCACGTGATGCTCCAGAAAATCTTCCATCTGTAATAAGAGCACAGCTGTTATTTAATTCTTCTTTATTGCATACAGCATCTGTAGCTTTAAGCATTTCCGGCATACCAGCAGCTTTTTGGCCCACATACCTTATTACAACTACATCTCCAGGCTTAATTGTACCATTATAAATAGCCTCTTCTGCACTTTCTTCATTTTCAAATACCTTTGCTTTGCCTTCAAAATAATACATGCTTTTATCAACTGCACAATGCTTTATTACAGAACCGTTCTCGGCTAAGTTACCTTTAAGTATTGAAATACCGCTGTCGGTATCTTCTGGCGAATCAAAAGGCTTAATTATATCAGAAGCTTTTAAATTAAAGTTTTTCATATACTCATCGCTTCTGCGGAAATACCCTATTTTTTCAAGATACTCCATATTTTCGCCTAATGTATGGCCTGTTACTGTAAGAGCGTCCATATCCAGTATATTTTGAAGTTCTTTTATAATTCTTGGTATACCGCCGGCATACCAAAAATACTGGGTAGGCCATTTTCCGGCTGTCATTATACTTGTTAAAAGCGGTACACCTTTTGACAACCTTTCAAAATCATCAAGGGTAATTTCTATTCCCATCTCTTTTGCCACTGCCGGAATATGCAAAACTGCATTTGCAGAACCGCCTATAGCCGCATGTATTTTTATGGCATTTTCAAAAGAGCTTTTTGTAAGTATTTTGCTTGGCCGCAAATCTTCATTTACCAACTCAGCTATTCTTTTTCCAGCATCTAAGGCAATTTGATTTATAATATTGCCATTTGCCGGAACAAGTGCATTAGATGGCAAAGCCACACCTAAAGCCTCGCTCATGCACTGCATTGTGCTTGCTGTTCCCATATACTGGCATGCACCACAACTTGGGCAGGCGTTTCGCTTAAAGTATAATTCTTCTTCTTTTGTAATTTTGCCTTCTGAAACCCTAAGGTTAGTTTCATAACAGGTATCAGCAGAAATAAAATTCGGTCCCGGTGCCATTGAACCGCCGCATATATGTATTGCCGGTATATCCAACCTTAAAATAGACATTAAATGCCCTGGAATGGCTTTATCACATGTGGAAACAGCTACAATACCATCAAAACCTGAAGCTTTTGCGTGTATCTCTACCATGCCGGCTATTACATTTCTTGATACTAATGAATAATTCATACCAGAATGACCTGTAGCCGCTCCGTCGCACATATCCGTAACAGTATAAACCGATGGCATCGCCTGAGAAGCGTAAAGAGAATTTTTAACAGATTCAACAACAGAAAACAAATGCCTGCTCCCCGGATGACTGTCTCCTGCCGTTGATTCAACCAGTATCTGTGGTTTTGATATATCGTTTAAACTTTTGCCGCTGCCTATCCATAAAGGGTCTATTTCCGGCCCTAAATTACGTATGCGCTGACTATTTAACATGGTTTCAACTCCTTAAACAAATTCTTTTAAACTACCCTAAACAAAAGTTGTTTTAGTTTTAAAACTCAGGCATATTTACAATATTACCTTCTTTATCAAATTCCAAAACAAACGGTCCGCTAGCTATTTCTATATGCTTGTTGCTTTTAATCTCCTCATAAAGCGGCAGAGAAACAGCCATTTTTTCAAGTGAATTTGTATCCCTAATAAATGCAGCTTTTAAAGAAGCTATGTCTTTAACCTTAGAAGACTCAAAAGCAGTTTTTATAGCATCATAATCGTTTTGAGCAACACATGGTATTTTTGCCTGCAAAAGGCATTTTGATGTTATACCCGTAAGAGATGTAGCATTAATGTCTATTTTGTCATAAGCACGTTTTGTAATAACATCAACTATACCAAGACCCATTGCGTTTCCGTGAGATTCGTCGGTAAAGTTTAAAACAGCTATAGATTTTATGTCAGGTTTTTCCGGCTCTTTTTGACCTGCAATCATTATACGACCTACAACTTTAGTATCTACACATGTGCCGGATATGTTCTTTCCTGCATCGCGTATTATAAGAGAGTCAATGTCATCTGATGGAAGATGAACCAGTTCTTTTTTTACCTTAGCTAATATACGTTTTTCAAACTCAAGCAAGTTTTCAGGCAGTGTTGCCTCAACATAATTTAATTCATGCTTCCAGTTTTCAGTTACTGCCAAAGCTAAAAATACAGGTAATTTTTTAAGCATTAAACTTCCAGCTTCACGTATTGCCGGACCGTAGCCCATTCTTAAAGCATTGGAATGAATTATTGAAGCACCCTCTGGGTTACCAAGGCCTATGGCCATAAGTTTAAATAAACCACTTTCCGTAACATCCTCAAAATCTGTATGAGGCTTAATTCTGTTTACAAGTATAACATAATCAAACTTGAGTGCCAGTTTGTTGCAGTAAACATCAATATCGTTTTCGGTTATACCTAAAAAAGTACTTTCAGCACAAGTCTTAATAGGTGCTTCCACATTGCTTTCGGTTATACCTATAGATTCAAGAACTTCTCTTTGACCTTCCGGCGTTCCGCCGCCATGGCTTCCCATTGCGTTAAATATTACTGGGCTTCCGCCGTTTTCTTTTACTATTCTTACAATAGCCCTAACAACTTGGTCTATTTTGTTTATACCCCTGCTTCCAACTGCTATACCTACTTTTTTGTCTTTAAGCATGCTGAGCTTAGTTTTATAAACATTAATGGCATCTCTTACTGCTTCTTCAGTATCATTAATTTTCTCAGCAGGATAGTTCTGTTTAATCATTACAAATTTTGTTAACATATCAGCACCTCCATAATTATGTTAAAATAGGTGATACTCTATAAAGCGAAAATTCTCTGTGACCCAATTTTTCAGCCGCAGTCTGTGTACCCTCGGCAGTTTCAATTACTTTATTAAACACAATTTCGCCGCCTTCTTTTATAGAAAGCTCTCCGTCTATTATTTCAGAAAGGCACAAATCAAAGTTTTCACCCATAATGTTATAAATATTTTTATTAGCCGTAACCTTAATTACCGGCGCACAGGCAAAGCCCATAGGTGTTCCTTTGCCAGTTGTAAATATTATTATCTGTGCTCCTGCACAGCCAAGACCAAGGCTGCAGGCAATGTCATTACCTGGTGTATCAACAAATGTAACACCGCTTTTTTTGGCGCTTTGGCCAAAACTTATGGCGTCCACAATTTTTGAGCTTCCTATTTTACATATTCCGCCTAAAGACTTTTCTTCTATAGTTGAAAGGCCGCCTTCTATATTTCCCGGTGAAGGCTGAGTACCCCTTAAATCAACATGCATATTTATAGCAGTATCTTCAACATTCTTAATTCTGCCTGTTATAAAATTAAAAATTTCTTTGTTTTCACAAAGGTTTTCTATTATGCCTTCTGCCCCCATAAGTTCAGTAGTTTCACCAAAAACAACTTTAGCGCCTAAATAGCATATTTTTTCTGTAAAAACTCCTAACGACGGATTAGAAGCTATACCTGATGTAAAATCAGAACCTCCGCACTCAACACCTATAGTTAAGTTTGAAATATCCGTTTCAACTCTTTCTTGAGATGAAAGCATTTTTTCAAACTTTTGACATATTTTCACACCTAAATCAACGCAGTAATCTGTTCCGCCGTTTTCCTGCATGATTAAAAGCTCTGTATTAGACTGTTCTTTCTTAATTTCCTCATAAAGCTCTTTAGGTATAATCTCCTCACAGCCAAGACCTAAAACCAAAACAGCACCATTATTAGGGTGGGTTCCCATTTTTTTAAGGCAATTAAAAGAAAGCTCTAAGTCATATCCCAGCTGGTCACAGCCATAAGGGTGTGTGTATGCGTCTGCTGTAGGCACAAGAGAAGCTATTCTTTCCGCCACATGGTTTACGCATGCTACAGTAGGAATAACAGCTATTCTGTTTCTTACACCAAATGAGCCGTTTGGGCGTTGATACATTTTTATTTTCAAACTAAGTCACCCCTTCCCCTTTCACTTTCCAGATTATGAGTATGAACTCTATCACCTTTTTGTATAAACATAGAGGCCTTGCCTATTATCTGGCCATATTTAATTACATGGCTATCTTTTTCAATATCTTTTACGGCAATTTTATGCCCACGGTTTATATCATCTAATGAAGTCAAAATACAAACCGTATTTTTCTCAGAGTCCTTTACTTCAACGTCATCGTTTTTAATAACATCTTCAAGAACAGTAGCAACATTGTCTTTATGCGAGAGTATAACGGCTTTTTTCATTTTACCACTCCTTTAGTTTTAAAAATCATTCTAATATTAAGGATGTCATTCTATATTTGTCTTATTGACATAAAAGTATCACAATTATTCCATTTTGTCAAATAAAATATAAAACAATAAGTTAATGCATATTGCCATAAAACATAAATACATGTAAAATAAAATCATCCTTTTTATTAGGGGGTTTTGTATTAAATAATGATAAAAGGAAGTTATAAAGCTAAATATCCTGTGCAAACAGTAGAAAAAGCTATAGATATTTTAATATTTCTTAAAAACAACTGTTCATCCAAAGGCCTTACACTTAACGAAATTTCTGAAGGCGTTAATATAGGCAAAAGCTCAGTACACCGGTTTTTAGATACATTTCTTGAATATGATTTTGTGGAAAAATCTGACGATGGCATATTTTATAAGCTTGGCTGGGGTGCTTTTGAGTTAGGAAGCGATGTGCCTAAATTTAACGGTATGGACTCGGAAAAAATATCGTCATACCTTAATGAGCTGAGCAATTATTTCGGCGAAATAGTAAACCTTGGCATTAAAAGCGGAAACTATATGGTAATAATTAAAAGATTTTTTCCAGATAAAACATCAGGAAACCACAAACTTATAACCAATGTAAACATTGGCGAAAGAGAACCTTTGCACTGTACTGGTATAGGCAAGCTTTATTTAAGTGAAATGGATAATGAAGAAGCTGTTTCAATATTTGAATTACAGAAAAACATGGGAATTACAGAAACATCTATACGTGATAAAGACAAGTTTTTAAACGAAATTGAGTCGGTAAGAAAAAACGGTTATGCTGTTGACAACAAAGAATCATCAGACGATGTTTGCTGTATAGCTGTGCCTTTAAGGGATTACACAGGCAGAATAAAAGCTGGTATAAGTATTTCTGTTCCTGCCGGAAGAATATCCGGAGAAGATATATATAAAGCCGCAGAAAAAATGAAAGACTCAGCTCTTATTATTTCTAAATCAATAGGTTACGCTGAAAATTAAAACCAAATCAAAAATCAATATAAAGGTATGGTATTTAATGCTTAATATTAAAGAGCTTTTAACAAAACCATTGGGATTTACTGAAATATTAATAATTTTATTATCTTTAGCAGCACTTATATTTCTGCTAGCAGTTATTGATATTTGCCATCAAAAAGTTAAAACAACTAAATTTATTATTAAAAACCCTAATGCGGCCATTGTCTATATTTTATCGGAAAATCAGCATATTAAAAATGCTCAAATAAGCTGTTCAAAAGGTACTGTCAGTAAAACCTTTTGGACTAAAGCCCCATTTTTTAGCCACCAAAATAAAGCCCTGGCGTTTTATGTGTTACCTGGCTTAACAAATATTAATATATTGGTAAACTGCAAAAAAGGTATAATTCAAAGCGACACTTTTTCATTTAATGCAGAAGAAAAAGCTGTATATGAAGCGTCATTTAACACTCAAAGCAGGCATTGCAAAATTAGATTAATAAAAGGAAATGATTTTTATTTTGAAATGGAAAACAACCCTGCACCATATACTCCAAAACATGGCAAAATTTGGAGCAATCCAAACAAAATGAGCATTATACCGTTTTTTTATTCACGGGAATTAAAAAGATTATTGACTTCTACTTTTTGCTTGCTGCTTTTAATTACATACCTTGTTTTTTACGGCAATTTAAAACCATATTTATATTTACTACCGCTGTTTATTTTTGTAGTGGCTTTTATTTTAATGATTACAAAAGGCACAAGAAACTTTAACAAAGTTTTCAACTCACTTTCAGAATACGAAAAAGCATTAACTGATTCAGATTTTAAAAAGCTGCATACTGTTTACAAGCTGTTTATGGGAGATGTGCATTTACTCTCATCATGCCTTATAGCAAGGCATGGCGGCAGTCTTTCAATTATACCTTATAATCAAATAGAATCTGTACGTGGCATAAAATACAGCAAAACTTATGGTCTTGCAAAAAGTTTAATTATCACATTAAGTACAGGTAAAAAGTATCAACTGGAATTTATGTGCAACCATATAAATGAACTTAATGAATTAAGCATATTTATTCAGTCAAAAAACAATAAAGTTCACTTTTTTTAATAAAAAATTTCGTATATTACTTTAAAACAAAACCAAATAAAAACATGTTTTAATTTGCTCTTTTTGGCTGTATATAATATTTTTTTTAAATTAGATTATTTATTATAAAACCCCCGTTTTAAACTGTATTTTAAAACGGGGGTTTGGTTTAAATTGCCGTGCAAAATTACGTTAATACTTTAATATTTCATTTAATATCAGTCAAAAACCTTCAAAGCCTCTGTAAAGTCAGCAATTAAGTCATCTGCATCTTCAATTCCAACAGAAATTCTTAAAAGGCCTTCTGTAATTCCAAGGGCAGCTTTCATATCATCAGGCAAATCCCTGTGAGATGATGTAGCTGGATGTGACATAGTTGTTCTTACACCACCAAGAGTAGGTGCATAATGGCAAATTCTAAGGCGTTTCATAAATTCATTTATTTTAGCTCTGTCTGAAGGCATTTCAAAGCTTAACATTGCTCCGCACATTCCGTCTTTAAATAATCTTCCTGCCAATTCTTTTTGAGGATAGTTTTCAACAGTAGGATAGTTAACTTTCAATACATGCGGATTTTTTTCAAGAGCTCTTGCAAGTTTATCTGCATTTTTCATTTGCTGTTTCATTCTAAGACCAAGAGTTTGAGTTGAACGCTGAACAAGCCATGTATTAAATGTTCCGCCTGTTGTACCAAATATAGACTGCCTTGTAAGTATTTTGCTTATAAGCTCTTTTGAGCCTGTTGCTGAGCCTAAAAGCGCATCACTATGGCCATTTATAAATTTTGTAAGGCTGTTTATTACAATATCCGCACCAAGGTCAAGGCACTTTACAGCGTATGCTGTTACAAATGTATTATCAACAACCAACAATGCATTGTTTTCATGGGCAATTTTAGCAAGAGCCTCAATATCGGCAAGGGCTACACAAGGGTTGCTTGCTGTTTCTCCATAAATTACTTTTGTATTAGGCTTTACTGCTTTTTTAACTGCGTCAGCATCTGAGAAATCTACAAATGTATACTCAATTCCGTAATCGGACATTATCTCAATAAGCTCAATGCTTTCACCATAAAGAGTATCACCTGCAATTACATGGTCGCCTGATTTTAAAAATGTAAAGAGCACTGTTTGAATAGCTCCCATACCTGATGAGAAAATAGCACTGTCTTCGCCATTTTCAAGATATGAAATCTTATCTGCCAGCATATGCCTGTTTGGATTTCTTGTTCTGATATATGTATATCCTTTTGATTCATAAGTTGAATTAACATCATCAAGGTCACCAAAAATATTAAATGCAGATGTTAAAAATATCGGCGCTGCTTCAGGCACAATATCGCAGCCTTTCACCTTATCACCTTTGTAAAGAAGTTCTGTGTCAAAGCTAAATTCTTTGTTTTCCATTTAAAAATCCCCCTTTGAGCTAACATTTTTTGATAATTATATAACAAACAATTAATAAAATCAATCTTTTTAGATAAATAAAATTTTATTATCCATTGTATTTTTAAACATAACTATCAAATTTATTTATAAAAGATATGTTAGTCTTCATAGAATATTTTAAAGTTTTCTTTAACTTCGCCTATACCCATATAACGTGCCTTATAATCATTAAAGAGTTCCATAAATTTCTTTCTTAATATAATTAAGCCTATAAGGTTTGTAAATACTGGCAGCGCAAGCACAATACTAACTATTGTCCAGAAAAGCTTAGCGTCATTGCCGGATATTACTATATAGCCAACAACTATTATATTCATCATTGGAAAAACAACCTTAAAACAATTTACAAGAGTATTAGCCAGTTTTAAATTATTTTTAAATATGTATTTAATGACCTGAGCATAGTAAGCAAACCATCCTGCTGTTGTAGTTAAACCAAATAATATTGTCATAATACCTATAAATATTTTGCCTGCTGTGCCATAGAGAGTATCATAAGCTGCTATTGTAAGGGCTGCTCCTGGTATTCCAGAGTCCCAAACACCTGTGCATAATATTGAAAGGGCTGTAACTGAGCAAACAATAATTGTATCAATAAATACTTCAAAAGCTCCCCAAAGACCTTGTCTTACAGGGTGAATTGTGTTAGCTGAACCATGAACAAGAGGTGAAGAACCTTGTCCTGCTTCGTTGGAATTTATTGACCTTGAAAGACCTGAGCTTATTACAGTTGAAACAGTTGCTCCAGCAAAACCGCCTACAGCCGCTGTACCTGTAAAAGCATCGTGGAATATAGTAACAAACATAGAAGGCACTACCGAAATATTAGCTATTATAAGACCTACTCCGCCTAAAACAAATGCAACACACATAAAAGGAACGCATCTTGTAGCAAATTTTGCAATTCCTGGAAGTCCTTTCCAAATTATGTACATTGTAATAACAACATACACAATTGTAACAGGAATCATTTCAAAACCAAATGATTCTTTCATAACCTCAGAAATTGTATAAGCCTGTGAGCCCTGAAGAAATTGGAAAAGGAATCCCAAAGCAAATACCATAGCAAGCACAAAACCGCCTTTCATTCCCTTTTCAATACCTATTCCTTTTTCCATAAAATACATTGTGCCACCTGAAAAATTACCATTCTCGTCTTTATTTCTGTAGTAGCATCCAAGTGTAACCTCAACACATTTAACCATCATTCCTAAAAATGCCCAAAGCCAAAGCTAAAAAACCGCCCCTGGCCCGCCTACTGTTATTGACGTTGCAACACCACCAAGGTTTCCTGCTCCTACACATCCACCAATAGCTATACAGGCTGCTTCAAAAGGTGATATACCGCCTTTCTTCTTTTCCTTGGCTTACGGACTTATCATTGCCATAAAAGTGTGTTTCATTATATGGCCAAAATGAACAACTGTAAAAAACTTAGTTCTTACTGTAAAATAAATTCCACAAATTATAACAAATGCGATAAATGGTATACTCCAAATAAATCCCTCTAAAGAAACAAGAAAATCAGCTATCATTTATTCCACTCCTAAAATAAACATAACACTTTCAATTAACTATTCATTAGCGAATTTATGTCTGTATAAATTAATTTGTGTCAGTTTTCGGCAAATACTTTTGAAATGTCCAATAAATCCCAGTTGCCACCAGAAAGTACACAACACACTTTTTCACCGCTGCGCACTTTTGTTTTTTCCTCCTAACCTGCAAAAAAACATACAAATACTCAAATGCATGTAATAGTGCAAAGCCTTTTCTCTGTTATTTCGCAAACTATTTTCCGTATTGTTGCTTAATCTTTGTTGCAAAGAACTAATCAGGATATTTTTTACATTTATCACCTCAAATCTTTTATAAATTCAAAGTATGTACCCAAACCGTTTTCCAAAGCTTTTTTATAAATTATTTCAGCCATTACATTATCCTGAATTGCCATGCCCGTTGTATCAAATATTGTTATCTGCTCATCACTTGTTCTGCCTTTTTTCTCACCGCTTATTATTTGACCAATTTCTGCGTAAATATCGCTTTGAGCAATATAACCTTTGTTAATAGCATGCTGTATTTCACCTTTTTCAACACACTGTTTTATAGAGTCGCATACAGCTGTTGCTTTTAAAAATATTTCCGGCTCATATTCCTGCTTGCCTTTTTCGTCAGTTCCTACAGCAACAATATGTGTTCCTGGTTTAACCCAGTCTGCCTCTATTACTGGTCCCTTCCCCCTTGTTGTGGATATAACTATGTCAGCTTTCTCAACAGCTTCTTTTTTACTCTTTTCTATTACAACAGGAATTTTAAGCTCATTTTCAATATCATTTTTGAATTTTACAGCATTTTCTTCTATACTGTCCCAGCAGTGTATTTTCCTTATATCTGCCACATTAACAGATGCCCTCAGCTGCATTCTTGCCTGATTGCCTGTACCTATTGAAGCAACTTCGTGGGCGTCTTTTCTTGCCAGATATTTGATTGATACTGCACCTGCGGCGCCTGTTCTGTAGCCAGTAATAAGGCTGCCATCCATGACACATAAAAGAGCGCATGTTTTTGAATCAAAAAGCAGAACTGTGCCAAGATTAGCCGGAAGATTATATTTTACCGGATTATCCACAAATCCGCCTGATGACGCTTTAAGAGATATTAACTCATTTTCAGCACAATATCCGGCTTTAAAATCTATTCCACCTGGGCAATCAGGCATATTCAGCCCCATATACGGCGGCAGTATTACCTTTCCTTCATTAAACATCATGTAACCTTTTTCAACAGCTGGTATTACATCTTTAATATTAATTATACTTGCTGCTTCATCCTTACTTATAAGTAAAGTCTTCATTTTAAACACCATCTTTCATATATGATTATAGTAATTTAACATTAACAAAATGTTGGGTTTAATATCTTTTAGCCATAATTAAAGTTTAAGTAAACTTAAATTATTTAATTATAAAAGATATTATTTTCTTGCTTCTACTTCTTCGTCATTTAATATTTTGCCAATCATGTCTATATCCCAGTTTCCCGAAGTAAGCACAAAAGCTACTCTTTCATTTTCTTTTACTTTAACTTCTTTTCCAAGTATTGCAGCGACACCTACACATGATGACGGCTCCGCAATAAGCTTTGCTTCATTAGCCACAATTTTAACTGCTTTTTTAATATCATCTTCTGTAACGGATACAAATTCATCAACATATTTTTCACATATAGGATAAGGATTTTTTCCAGGTTTCCAACATCCCAAACCATCAGCTAAACTTGGAAAACTTTCTACTTCTACTCTACGACCTGCCTTACGGCTTTGTACATAACCATCGCTGGCTTTTGCCTGAACACCAATTACACGAACTTTAGGATTAATCTCTTTTATAGCTGTAGAAACACCTGCTATAAGTCCGCCACCGCCAACAGGAACAAAAACAGTATCTATATACGGCAAATCCTCAAGTATTTCAAGACCAATAGTGCCTTGCCCAGCCATTACCATATAATCCTCAAACCCATGAGCAACTGTATAGCCATGCTCTTTTTGTATTTTTTCTACCATTTCCCATCTTGCATCGTAAAGTCTTGGTCCCAGCACAACTTCAGCTTCCAAAGCTTTTGACTTTTCTATTTTAATTTTGGGGGCATCTTCAGGAAGTACAACTACAACATGTGTTCCGGTTATCTGACCAGCAAGAGCGCAGGCTTGGCTGTGGTTTCCAGAAGAACTGCAAATTATGCCTCTATCTCTTTCTTCCTGAGTTAAAGAAAGAATTTTATTCATAGCGCCTCTCATTTTAAAAGCGCCTGTTACCTGAAGCATTTCCGGCTTTACATATACTTTACAGCCAAGAATTTTGTCCATTGTTTTTTCTCTTAAAAGAGGTGTCCTAATAACATAAGGCTTTATACGTTTTGCTGCTTCACGTATGTCCTGCAACGTTACTGTTGTTTTCTCCATGTAAAATCCCTCCAAACTTTTTTATTCTTAATAATATTATATTTTACATAGAACAAAACAACAAATGCGGATATATTATTGCAAAGTCATACCGTGTTATTATGACTGAACACACTGCTTTATACACTTAACAAGAATATCGGCATATTCAGATAATGCTCGGCCATTTTCAATAATATAACCAATGGTCAACAAAGTATCTCCGCCTTTAATAGGAAGTTTCTTAATTTTTCTTTCATCATGTTTAGGATAATCAAAATCAATACCTACATCAACAATGTCAGTATTCATAAGTAAGCTCATAGCCAAATGCTCACTATTTGTTGTAACATCAAACTTAATATTTTCTGGCTCTAAAATGCCTAAACTAAGGTGCCTAAATTCATCCTCAATAGAAAAAAAGTCGTTAATTCTTTTTACATATTTAAAATTTGAAATTTCTTCAAGCTCCACATATTCTCTATTGAAATAAGGGTTTTCCTTCCCCATATAAATACAGGCCCTAAGCTTTGCTATAGGCACAAAAACTATATTTTTTTTATTAATTTTATTAAAGAAAGCATTTGAAATCCTGTTTGAAATACATATAATTCCTATTTCTGAAATACCCTGCTCAACATGAGAAATTATTTCTTCCACATTGCCCAGCCTATGCTCAATGCTTATATTGTTCGCTTTATAAATATCTGTAATGAGCATTGCCAAACTGTGGCTTTGATATGTAGAAACATATAGCGCTTTTTTAGTATTGCTGCTGTCTGTTTCTAATATCAGGTTTGTATTTTTAACAGCATTAAGAGCGTAATTATATATTGATTTTCCGTAATCTGTAAGCCTAAGGCCTCTGCTTGTTCTTTCAAATATTTTATTGCCAAGTTCACTTTCAAGAGCATATATTACCCTGCTTACATTGGGCTGAGTAGTATATAAGCGTTCTGCCGCTTTTCCAAAGCTTCCACATTCAACACACATAAGAAAAAATTCCAGTTGTTTAAATTCCATTTTATTACCTCCTGTATATTTTCATTAAACATAATACAACAAAAAACTTCCTGTGTGTTTAAAAATAAATTTAATGAATTGTATTGTTTAATTTTTACTATTAATTCTTTTGTTGGTTTTGATTTTAGAGGGCTTATTTTTATAATAAAAATTGACTGATGTATTGTATATTCTGTATAATAAAGCATGTGTATATAAAACAAGTTATGAAACTAAAATTTTAAGGGAGGAAAAACATGTTAAACAAAAATTTTCTGCGCAGAAGTATATCTGTTGTACTGTCGCTTTCTATAAGCATGTCAGCCTTAACATTTAGTGCTTTTGCTCAAGAAAAAACAGCAACTATACAAATTGTTCACACAAACGATATTCATGGATACTATACTGAAACAGAGAACGGAACTCTTGGTTTTTCTGTATTAAAAGAAATTATCGATAACGAAGGTGCCGACTTAGTTCTTGATGTTGGCGATAGTTTCCATGGTCAGGCTTTTGCCACAATAGAGCAAGGCCGAAGCATCGCTCAGCTTATGAAAGCAGCAGGCTACGACGCCGTTACCCCTGGCAATCATGACTGGAGCTATGGTGCAGAGCAGTTAAAAGAGCTTGAGGAAATAGGCGGATTTAAAATACTTGCTTCCAATGTTGTAAAATCCGACGGAACTGAGTTTTTTGATAGCGATTATTTAGTAAAAGAAGTTACAGCCGATGACGGAAGCAAATTAAAAGTTGGCGTTGTAGGCGTAATCGATGACGCTTTTTATTCTTCTACCCCTTCTGAAAATTTAGAAGGATTAAAATTCCAAGAAGAAGCTAAAGAAGCTACCGAAACAGCAGAGTATTTAAGAAACACAGAAAAATGCGACATAGTAATTGCAATTACTCATCAAAGTGATTGTGAAGGCTTTGTATCAAACATAAAAGGTATCGATGCCGTATTTGCAGGCCACGAGCATATTGTGCTTGATGAAAGCTATCCTGACAGCGAAGGTAAGCTTGTGCCTGTTGTAGAGGCAGGATACTATTTCTATAATATTGGTGTTATGGATTTAACTGTTGATGCTGACACAAAACAGGTAACATCCATTGATGAAACAGTTTACAACATAGAAACACTTGCTGACAAAACAGGCAATGAATCTGTTAAAAATGAAATTTCACAAATTGAAAACCGTCAGCAAAGCATATTATCCCAAACAATAGGCTCTGCCAGCCAAGCATACCCATATTCATGGGAAGATATTAGGATTTCTCAGCAGGATATAGGTAAATTAGTAACTGAAAGCTATATTGCTCAAACAGGTGCAGATATAGCTTTTGAAAACGCTGGCGGTATTCGCTCAGGCATAGACTCAGGCGAAATTACATATCAGGATATTATAAGTATTTCTCCTTATGGCAACGTATTAGTTACCAAAAAACTTACAGGTAAAGAAATAATAGAAATATTAAATAAATCCCTTTCTATAGGCAAAGAATGTGATGCAGTATATTCCATTCAAAAAGAAGCAGTACTTAAAGGAGAAGACCCATACCAGTACCAGTGGCCTGATGACAGCGGTTCTTACATACAATTTAGCGGCATAGAAATTGAAACAGACCAAAACAACAGCATTGTTTCTGCTAAAGTAGGTCAAACAGCCCTTGATGAAAACAAAACATATACTGTTGCTATAAACAACTATTTATCCGAAAGCGAAGATTACCCTGCTTTAGCCTCAGCACCACTTGACAAAGAATATGGCACATGCGAGCAGGCGCTTATTGCATATATAAGCGGCATATCTGCACCAGAAGAAAATACAGAAAGCACAGAAAATATCGAAAATACAGAAGCCGTAACAGAAAAATCAGATGATGAAGAAGCTACTCGTGGTGAAGTAGCCCAAATGCTTATTATAGCCGCTGACGACTACAACCCTGGTGTTGAAATAACAGATATACTTAAAGGCTATGACAACGGCCAGCTTCACGAGGAACAGCCTGTAACAAGAGCTGAAGCTCTTATTATGTTAAAACGCGCTTTTGGCGAAATTCCTGTACCTACGGGCACCAACGCTATTTTAGTCTACCCTTCCGAAGAATTTACAGACATACCTGACTGGGCTAAAGAAGAGCTTGAAGATGTATTTAACGCCGGAATAGTAGCAGGCACATCAGAAGGCACATTTTCACCTGACGAACATGTTACAATAGGTCAAATGAAGCTTTTTATAAGCCGCATGTTTACTCTTTACGGAAGTAATATAAAAGACGATTTTTATTCTACTGCAAATAAAGAATATCTTGAAAACTGTGAAATTAAACCAGGACGCTTAATATCCGGTCTTACTTACGACTTATCAGACACAGTTATGGAGCAGACAGAAGATATAATTAATGAGGTTTTGTCTTCACCACATGAAAAAGGCACACCAGAACAGAAAATAGCTGATTTATACGAAACCGTAATGGATATGGACGGCCGAAACAAAGCCGGATATGAGCCTTTAAAACCTTATATTGATTTAATTGACAGTGCTGAAAATATAGATGATTTAATTTCAATGCAGTCAGTTTTAAAAGAAGAAACCGGCACATATTCATTTATGGATTTCTTTTTATCAGTTGATTTCACAGACTCTACAAAAACAAACTTATTTTTTAGCATATCCACTCCGGATATGGATAAAGCTTTTTATTCAAACACAGATGAAACTACTAAACAGCTTTATTTTGATTTTATAACAGACCGACTTGCTCTTTTAGATGATAAAAGCAATGTAACAGCTGAAGAAATTTATGAATTTGACAAACAGCTTGCTGACAAACAGCTTTCACCTGAAGCCCAAAGCGATGTTGACCAAATAAACAACGCATTTACATTTGATGAGATAGCAGCTTTATTCCCAAATGTTGATATGGAAAAAGTCCTTAGCGCAACTGGTCTTAAAAAAGAAGATAAATTTATTATACCTGATGTAGAAATTACTAAGGAATACGCAAAGCTTTTTAACGACAGCAATATTGATGTATTAAAAGCTAAAGCAAAATTAGAATTATTCAATGATTTTTGTGGTTATTTAAGTCAGGACTTTATTGATTTAATGAATCAGTTCAATTCTGATTTTTATGGTATTGACGGCTCATATACCATTGAAGAAATGGCAAATTTAGCAGTACAGAACAATTTAAGCCAGTATGTAGGAAAAATTTACGCCGAAAAATATTTTTCACCTGAGGCAAAAGCTGATGTGACAAAAATGGTAGAAGACATAATAGCCGTTTATAAAGACCGTATTAAAAACCTTGACTGGATGAGCGATGAAACAAAAGAACAGGCTTTAAAGAAACTTGATACAATGGGTATTAAAGTTGGATATCCTGATACTTGGAAATCTATAGTAGACGATGTAGAAATTAAATCTGTAGAAGAAGGCGGCTCATATTTTTCAAATAAAGTAGCTTTACTAAAAGCATCTAAAGACAATATGGTAGCCAACCAAGGCAAACCTATTGATAAAACTCAATGGGCAACTCCTGTTTTTACAGTAAATGCGTTTTATACACCGTCTTATAACGACATTACATTCCCGGCAGCATTTTTACAAAAACCGATATATGACCCGGAAAAATCATATGAATATAATCTTGGCTCAGTTGGAATTACAATTGCTCACGAAATAACTCATGCTTTTGATAACAACGGCGCTAAGTATGACGAAAACGGTAACGCAGCTAATTGGTGGACTGAAGAAGATTATGCATCTTTTGTTGAATTATGCAATAAAATGGCCAAGCTTTACGACGGATACGAATACGCTCCAGGAATAGCTATAAACGGAACTCTTACACTTAGTGAAAATGTAGCCGACCAAGGTGCACTTTCATGTGTACTTGAAATAGCTTCAAAATCTGAAGACCCTAACTATGAAGAGCTTTTTTATAGTCTTGCAAGAATGTTCTCTTTTGCAACAACAAGAGAATTTGCTGAATACGTTTCAAATAACGATGTTCATTCTTTTGGCAGAACAAGAATAAATCCGTTGCTTTCAAACTCCAACGAGTTTTATAATACTTTCGGTATTACAGAAAAAGATGGAATGTATATTTCTCCTGAAAAAAGAGTTAAAATTTGGTAATTAGAATTAAATAAAATCTATATTTAAAAGACAGAGCCTATTTTTCGGCTCTGTCTTTATTATTATAACTTTATAAGATTAGTATTTTTTATTACGGCAGCTGTTTTATAATATCATGGCAGTAGTTATCAGCAATCATACCAGAAAACAGTACTATTTGTTCTATTAAAGCCTTCTGCTCATCATCACTGCCATATATATATTGGCATGTACGCACAGTTATATCACCTGTATTTGGGTCCATTTGGAAACTTCCTGTTTTAAGCTGATAATTTATTTTCATTAAATACTCACTTATAAGTCCCCTGTTCTGTGCTTCAACACGTATATTGCAGTCAACAAAAAAAGCCAACATTCTTTCATCTTCCATACACATGGCAAAAGCATTATACTTTCCCTTTTCACCACTTATATAAAAAGATAAAATATTGCTTCCGTTTTCGTTTTTCTCATGCAAAGGCAGGTTATATTTTTCAGCAAATGCCAAAAATCCATCACGAACGGTCATTGCAATTCCTCCGTTTCATAGTTATTATTCAGTGTCTTTAATTACCTCAGGAATACTCTTAATATCATTTTGTGTTTTATCAAGTACATTTTCAATATATTCATTTGTGCTTTCTTCACTAGCAAATACAGAACTTGGGTTATTTATAACATTTTCTGTATCATGTATAACTTTCAAACACTGCTCCGACTGCTGAGCCAAAAGCATAATCCTATCTAATGTATCTGTTTCCAGCTGTTTCCACTTTTTTTGCATATCTTCCTGATTTTCTTTTTCTTTTGTTTCATAAGAAGTCAATTCTTCTGCCATAGACTTAGGGTCAAAAGTTATTTTAGAATAAAGCTCATTATATATCCTTTCAACATCTTCTTTGGCTGGCTCAAAACGAGTACCATCATATGCACGAATTTTATCCTCATCAGTTAAGTTTTCGTCTGTTGAAATAAGCTCCTCAATACGTCTATCGTGGATTGACATTTTAACCGACTGCTTCAGCTCTTCTGCTGCTATAATGTCGTTAAGTGAAATTTGAAGGCTGATATCACTGCCTATTTTATCAAATCTCTTTGCTGTTTCAGCGTATTCTTTAGCCGCTTGGGCTTTTTCTTCATCTGTTCCAGTTTCAGCTGCCTTAAGAGCCTCAATACGGTCATAATGTTTTTGATAAATGCTCTGCATTCTGTTTCTTTCATACCCTAAAATCATATCAGGCGTAACCCAACTGCCGGCTTCCTTCTGCTCATGCTTCAAAAATGAGCTGCCTCTGCCCATACTTTTATACACTTTAAGCATCTCTGGATAGTCGTTTATTTTTTCAATAGCGTTCAAAACAGCAACATGGTCTGCTTTGGTATTTGACCCAAAATCTGCCGCTGCTGCCCTGTGAATTTGGTATGTATAGTATCTGTCCAAGTCTTCAGCTGTATATGCTCTTTGACCTTTTGATTTTAAGTAAGCTTTTAAAATATCCTTATTTTTGTCATGGTCTATTTCAGTGCCATTTTTTCTGCCATATGCCCTTAATTGTTCATATACGCTGCCATCTGATTTTCGCAGAGCTTTAATATCTTTGCTTTCATCAGGTACCCATTGTTCACTTCTGAATAACCTTTGAACCGATGAGTCGCCTTTTTCGGCAAGCTCAATTACATTATCCAAAAAACCTGCTGCTCCAGCTGTATTATCAAAACTAAAATACTGTTGAATAGCATTATATAATATTTTTTCTGCTTGTTCAGAGTTATTTTGCGGGTCTGCCGCACGCAACACTTCGGCTTCGTTCTTTTTCATCTCCAAAAAGTTAAGCCTTGCTTGGTGTTTTTGCTTTTTATTAGCTGCAAACTTTTTACCTTCAAGATTTGCTATGCGTTTTCTTTCGTATTCAATAAGGTCATCAATGGTTAATTCACTTTTAATGGAGTCATATACCCATTTTTTATTTTTGCTATTTTTATTTTCTTCTTTTTTTCTTTTAATCAATAGTTTTAAAGCTTCTGCTCTATCACTTTGGATTAAAGCCTCTATTAAGTCATCAGTAGTTGCGGCCATGTAATATGCTTTTTTATCACCTGACATTTGAGTTATACCAGTAGCAACAAGCTCCTCAAGTCTGGCCTGCTGTATTTTATCCCTTACGCCTAAAGTCTGAAGCTCCCTTATTTCGCCACGTTTTTCAAAAGCATTTTTTCCATCTTCATCAGAAATTAATTTTTGACTTAGAATACTTCGCTCATAAGCCAAAAGCCTTTCTCTGTTGGAATATGTATCCAATATATTTTTAAAATGCCTTGCACCTAATACATCAACATAGTATTTATAAAATTGGGCATTAGGCACATTTGAACCGTTTTTAACTATTTCTGGAAACTGTGCAGATAACTCATTTATCCTGTCTAAATGAGAATGATATTTATCAGCTGCAAAGCTGTTTACATTTGCGCTTTTTTCTCTTAATCTTTCTTCCTCATATTTTCTTAAAGCAGAAATGTCAGTAAAAGCTGCTTTGTTTATTGCCTTACCGCCAAGGCTCTTGTATTTATTTAACAACTGGCTGCCTTTAGTTGTATCACTTTCTGAAACGCCAAGGCTTTTAGCAAAAGCTCGCATCTGCTCTATTCGCTCATTTGATTTTCTAGTAAGCTCATTCCTTCGGCTCACTTCATAACTGATAAGCGAATCAACAGTTACTGCCTGACGCTTGGCTTTTTCTTTTAAATAAGCATAAAAGCCTTGCTGATTACCACCGCCTGCCACATAAGCATCCATTAAATTTGTGCTAGGCGTGCTAGTTGGTATGACAGAATTTGTCGAAGACTGTTGAATTTTTTCCAAAGATTGAGCAATTTTTGCAATATTGCCCGAATGTCTGTTTATTTTGCTTTGTATTTTATCTCCGACTTTTTTGTAATCTTTGTCTTTTTTTAAATCTTCTACTTCCTGCATTTGAAGAGCTATAGCATTTTCGTTATCACGCAGCTGAACATAAAACCTGCGCTGAATATCCCTTATGGCATCGTTCATATTTAAAAAACCTGAGCCAACATCTTTTAAATTTACAAACATAGGCTGGCTTTTGTCATGGTAGGCCATAAGTATATTTTTGGCATCCTCAAATGAGCTTTGGCTTGCATCAAAAGCTTTTTTGCCGTAAGATGCTTCCTTTTTTTCAAACATCTTTTCCAAATCGTCGCCGCTTTCAAGGCCACCTTTAACCTTTCCAGCAAGGGCTCTGTAAGACATGTTGGCTTCTGCTTGCCATTTTTGTCCGTTTTGTTTTGTAGCTTTTATTTCAGCCGCAATAGCAGCAAGCTCCCAATCCTTGAAAGTATAGCTACAAAGCGTTTTTTCCCAGCCTAAAATTTGAGCATCTATGCTTCCTTCCACAAGAGCTCTTAGCCTAAGCTCACCTAAAGCATCAAATTCAATTTTCTCAAAATGCGGCATTCCTTTGCGGCCTTTTTTAAACTCAGTATGTACTCCGGCTGAAAGTACGTTGTTGTTCTCTCCACCGGTTAATGCTATTTTTGCGCCTATATTAGCACTTACATTCATTAAAAATGATGGTCCTGCTGTAATGCCGGCTTTAAGCCCTGCATAGGCACTACCTGTAATAGCTGCACCAAGGTCAAGGCCAAATGTTTCGGACTGCTGATTTTTTAAAGCCCCTGCAATGTTGTTAACAGAGCCCCTGACTTTATACCCTACACTTGCGCCTGCGTTAAACTTTGCATCTACCGAAACCAAACCAGGAATAACAGGAAAAGTTAAAAAGGTAACACTATAATTAAATTTATTGTTTTCGTCTTCGGCTTCTTCTTCGCTTTCGCCTTCTTCATCAGGGTCATCTTTTATAATATTAAAGTATTTAAGCACTGTTGTTGCTAAGTCAAAATAGCTGTCACCATCATCATCGTCTTTGCCAATTATAAGGTTAGAAAATTCAAATTCTGTTGTATTGCCTATTTTAAATTCCCAATCATCGCCTATGTCCACACCAAGGCGTGAATCTCTAATTGAGCCAAAGAATATACCGTCTTCTGTTATTTCCAAATCCCTGTAACATATTTCGTTTGTATCGTTTTCAGCCTTATCAAATCCGGCTAAACCTAAAATTCCGTTTAAAATGCCTATTTTATCTTCTAATTCAACAGTTAAGCTATCTGCAGTATATTTATGTTCAACATCAGTTTCGCTAATATCAATTTCATTTTTTTTCCCTTTAACTACTATAATAGCCACAAGACCGCCGTTTTTACGCTCAACAGAAAAACTATCGTACCACCCCAGTTTTGTTCCTTTTAGTTTCGAGCGGAATCTTCCGCCAGGTGCCATAAACAATACACGGTCAGGCGCTTTATATTCCAATTCCTTTTCCAGCACTTCATCTGGTGTTTCTTCCTGAGCAGTAGTATCAGTTACCACTTCTTCAGGTGCTTTAAGACGCAAATAGTTTGTCAGCAGTTTAGGTGTTATTCCGCTCCCATCTACATAAACATCTTCTGGAACAGGAACAGAGCTTTCTTCATCTTTTTTTGTATAAACCAGTCTTGGATTAACAAACTCGGCTTTATCCATTGTAACATGAATTTTTTCAGCCGTTAATCGTATATGGCTGCCATGAAAACCGCTCCTGTTATTAAGCAAAATATCGCCATCGATAAAATTTTCTTTAAGCTTAATATTATTAAAAGGCAGTGTAAGCCCTTGATTGAACTTTTGCGGCATTATAGCCAATATACCGCCTTTTCCGCTTGCTTCAGGTGGTTTAAGAAACTTTTTATCACCTATAGCATTTAAGCTAGACAAGTCAATGGCTGCACCGGCAAAAAGCGGAATAGCACCGCCTTTTACCTGCTGACCTTTAGCTCCCAGTATAGGTCTGTTATTTATTTTGAAAAATACTTTATTTGAGTTTCTTGTTAAATTTCTATTTCTTATAAACTGATAGAGCATTTCATTTTCCTGCCCCATCAATTCCGAATCAGTTTCAAACTCCATAGAGTCTATGCCGTCTTCAGCTTCGCGCCTTGCCAAAGCTAATTCTATTGCCGATACAGTCGGCTTGTTTTTTTCCAATTCATTAGTTAAAGTTTTTGCCATTTTCAAACCCTCCTGTATTTAGGCAAGGTAACCAAAATCATCCTTCGTCAGCTGTTTTCCGTATTTAATATAGTTCCATGTTATGGCTTCTTTAATTTGCTCATTTCCAAGAGGTTTATTGTCAGATACGGCTATATATGCCGCATTAAGCAAAATTTCCTTAATTTGGCTGCCTGAAAGCTCAAACTGTTTTGCAAAAAAGTCCAAATCTATGCCGTCATCCAGCGGTGTTTTTTTAGGTATTAAAGAATGCCACAGTTCTTTTCTTGTCTGCTCATCAGGGAATCTAAAAGGAACCATAAATTTAATTCTTCTACGGAAAGCGTCATCAATCTGGTCTACAAGGTTAGTGGCAAGAATTACCATTCCATCGTATTCTTCCATTTTTTGCAGTAAATGCGCTGTTTCCGCATTGGCATTTCTATCATTAGAGTCCTTTACTTCGCTTCTTTTGGCAAAAAGCGAATCCGCTTCATCAAAAAACAGTATAACATTCATGTGTTTTGCCTTATCAAACAATGCGGATATATTCTTTTCTGTTTCACCTATATATTTACTTACCATTTTAGATAAATCAATACGATAAAGCTCCAGACCAAGCTCAAAAGCCATTATCTGCACAGCCATAGTTTTACCTGTACCCGGCGGGCCATAAAACAGTACACTAACGCCTCTGCCATATGGTGTTTTTTCAAAAAATCCCCATTCTTCGCCAACTACGTTCCTATATTTTATCTGGTTACAAATATATCTCATCTGACGCTTTATATAATCATCTACAATAAGGTCGTCCCATACAAAAGAGCCTGTAATAAGCGATGCATAAGACCCTAACTTTCCCATACCCCTTTGCTTTACGGCATCGGTTATATACTCAGATTTAACACACTCAGCATTTTTAGAAACTGCTGTAAGATATGCTGTTGAAAATGTATTTTCTATTTCTCCTACACTCATAACATATTTATTTCCGTTCAAACTTGAGTCAACATCGTCACCAGTATTATATACACTGCTGTAATGCGACCACACAGAAATTTTTTCAGTTGCCGAAATGTCCCATAATTCAAGAGATATAAAGTTTTGGCTAAGCCACACAGGAAAATAATATTTGCCTTCGCCCAAAACAACTGTAAAACTGCTTATACCCATTAATCTAGAAAAAAGAGCGCAGTAAACCGATTCTTTCTCATCGGAAAAGTCAGGTATTCCGTAAAGACACATGAAACCGTTTTCAAGACGTAACTTAATACTGATGTTATCAAAAAGCTTTTCTTTTTTATCATCAGGCATATTAACAACATCGTCCCATTTTATAAAAAACACAGGATTGCCTGTAATTTCCGATAAATGTGAAACTAACAGCTTTTTGCCGGATTTTTTCATTCCATGTATATATAGTGCAGTTGGTTTATGTGCAGTATTATAATTATTAACCACATTAACGGCCTTTACCAATACGTCGTTATATATCAAAAGCTCTGGCAAAGGGTCATCAAAATATGGCTGCTTGTAGGCTACATTAAAACTTTCACCAAGCAGATACGATAAAAGCGCACTTTTAATTCGTAAGCTTTCATTGTTTAAAGTTTTATTTCGATTAGCATTATCTTCAATACAAAGCTTAAAATTGCCTTTAATATCAATTAAAAGTGCTGTTTCTTTTAAATCTGGCTTTCCAAGCATACTGTAAAGCCTTAAAATCATTTCAACTGTAGGAGTTTGAACATTTTTTGCTTTTTCCTCAGATGATAATACAAAATTAAACTCATAGTCTGCTCCAGCACAGCCTAAAAGCACAATGGCAAATTCCTCTATAGGCTCAAGTTTAAATTCATCAAAAAACTTTGCCGTATGCAGTTTTATACCGCTTATTGCCGACAGCCTCATTCTGCGCTTAATAGTTTCTTCAGCATTTTCCATTTCTTCAGTTACTTTAAGGCAAAGAGCATCGGCAAATTCCCCTTGGTTTATAATTTTTTCTTTCTCAGCTGCGGCCCAAAGTAGATATTCCATTACAGCAATAAAATCAGACCATAGCTCACTATCCCAAAGGTATGGCATGCTATTATCTTTGTTTATCCCACAGTTAATATTGTTCAAAAGCGTTCATCCCTTTTTCTTTACACGATATTTTGTCGCTGCATAATTTTAAATAACGTCCTGCGGCCATATCGTCTTTATTCATACGCAAAACACGTATAAAACATTCTTTTGCTTTGGTATAATTACCTGAATGAAAATAATCAACCCCGGACTCAAAATCTTCTCTTGTAAGCTGTTTAAGCTTTACAAATTCTGGCATCTGTCCGCCGAAAGCCTCATATATTGTTCTGCTGGACTTAATATTACCAGAAAAACTTATTCTTCCTATGCGCCTTATGGTTTCTTTTTCATTAAACCGTTCAATACTATCCTTAAATGTTTCATCAATTAGTATGCCAAGGTTATAAATACCGCTTACTTTTTGCAGATATCTGGCAAATGACATTTCAGGCGATACAGCACGTATTTCCATTCTATCTTCTGCACCTATTACACCTACGTTTATATCACCTAAAATCATACCAGCACTGAATACAATTTTTTCTCCTTCACCGCCTAATTTTTTAGGAAGACACTGTAAGCTTTTTTGTATTTCCACAGCGGCTTTTAAAGCTTTGTCTGGCATATTTTGGAAAAAAGCAAACATACCTGTATCTGTAAATTGAAGAACAACTCCACCTTCATTTTCTACACCAGATACTATTTTTTCCAAAGCACTGTTAACAAATAAAAACATTTCCTGAACATCAGCTTTTGAAACAGCTTTAGAAAATCCCATAGCGTCTATAACTAATATAGCTGCGTCTTTTATTATTGTTTCATCTTCTGGTGATATTTGGCGTATGTCATTTTTTCCAAAAAGGCTTATAAGTTTTTGAGGAATATAAGGCTCATATGCCTTTTTAAGTTGGTCTACGTTATACAAATGTTCTTTTACATTAACAGTCAAATTATAAAATAAATTCATCATTTCACTTATTTCACTGCCGCTGCCGCTTTCCGGTTCTTCCATATCAATACCTACAGAAAAATCTGCTAAAGCATTTTTTATTTTATTTAAAGGCCTAAGAAGCAAAAAGCTAATGACTGCTAAAAACAGCACTATTCCAAAGAGGAAAATAAATATATTATTAAGGATTTGTGGTTTTTGTTCTCTTATATCTTCTGTTATAGATTTTTCAGTATAAAGTGTTCTTATAATACCAGTTACCTCATTATCCTGTACAACTGGATAATACAAAGCCAAACATTTACCCATATTATATGTATTTATAATACTTTTTACTGGAGTTTTAATTTCGCAGGCTTTGTTAATAGATTTAAGCTCATTTTCTTCATCCAACAAAACCAACGGCTCACAAAAAAGGCTTCCTGTATCCATACTAAAAAGAGTGCCATCTTTATAGCCTAAAACCGAAACATAACCTACTATTCCTTCAAAATCACTTATCAGCTCTCCTTTGTAGTTATAAATAACTTCATGGGCTGTGCTATCAGCTATATTTTCATATACATTAACAGCCTGTCCTTCCAAGTAGGTAGACTGTAAATTGGTATTATTATTAACAGTTCCCGCTGTATAGCGCATTTGTGAAAAAATACGGTTTTCAACATCATCCTTTAAAAGGCCTTCTATAGCTATCTTAACTACAAAACAGCTTAGTATAAGCAACAGCATGGAAACACTGATTATTTTTAGTTCAGTAGGAAATGATTTACGTATTTTTCTAACTAGAATATAAACAATAAATATTAGAGCAATTAAAGCACATGACAATGCAATAACTATAAAAAACGCCTGTTGTGCTGGAATATTGAGCCTTTCAATAACTTCAGTGCTTTTCCCCATAACCATAGGTAAAAGATGTGAATCTGTATTATAAAAACTTGCCGTCCATGTACCGTCTTTTGCTTCGTTTAACGAAAAAAGTGTACCAAAAGAATTTATATCGGCATTAATAGGCATGTTTTCAGCCTTTTTCATAATTCCATCACTGTAAGGTATTGTATAGAATGCATCATCTTCTAAGTTATAGAAATATAATCCATCTTTTCCAAATGTGTAAGCGCTGTTTTTTTCTGATATAGAGCTGCCATCATTTAAGAATAACAAAGTACCATTTCCTATACCGTTTTTCCAAACAGAGCCGTTATTTGAAACATACCATGTATCACTGCCTATTTCTTTTTTTATGTATATATTGTTGTCCTCAGCAATATCAATATTTTCTTTTTCTGCGATTTGCCTTTTATTTATGTCATAACTAATAAGTATATACCTATTTTGTTCTGTTATATCCTTAGACTTTAAAAGCAGATTACATATACCGTTTTCTGATACGCCAAACTGCTCTACGCTACATAATGTTGTATTTTTGTCGTCTGCCGAATATACAGTATCAATCCAAGCGTTATTGCCATATTCATCACAGCCAAAAATACGTATATTGCCGTTTTTTTCATCAGCACCATATAAAACACCATTTTCCCAAGCAGTGTGTTTAACGTATCCTATATCCCAAACAGGCAGTTCGTGAACAAATATCGCGGACAGCGCTATGGCAGGCAATACCAAAATCAATATTAATTTTTTAAAAAACCGTCCGCTTATCACAGTTTTACCCCCGTTCTAAAACTTTTTAAGCCAAGGCTTAACAATCTCACCTTTTAAACTTTTGTCACATAATATAATGTACTCTTTAGCGGCTTTATCTTTGCTGTCCCGCTGAAGAACATTTATAAACCGTTTTCTGGCGTATATAAATGATTCAGCCATAAAAAGCCTTACGCCTTCTTCAAACTCAGCTTTAGTATCCAGCTTTAATCTTTGGCGCTCTTGGCTTTCACCGTTTAATATTTCATAAACTGCCTCCAAACGGCTTTCCGCTGTTATATACAAATAGCCTATTGTTCTTATGCTATACCGTTTAAAAAAGTTTTCTATGTCATTGGCCGCACTTGATGATATAAGTATGGAAGCGCCAAAATCAGATGCCATGTTCTGCAAAAACCAAGAAAGGCTTCCATGTTCTGAAATTGTAATGGCTACCATTCTTTTTGGCAGGCCTATAACACCAAACCTTAAATCCTCTTTTGCAATACCAATGCAGAATCCTTCGTTGCTGTCATTAAGTTTTTGCATTAATTCAACAGCACATTCGGCTGTGTTATTTTTAGCTTCTTTTGTAAAAATTGTTTCTTCTCCGCCTTCAAATATACGGCGCACAACACCGCCAAATGAGTGGATAATTGGTATTTCTTTAGGCAAGTATTTATTGCTGTATGAAAATACCTCATCATATTTCTTTAAAACAGCTCTTTTGTATCCTGCTGAATTAACAGCCATAACGGTAGCTGTAAAGTTCTTTCCATCTCCAGCAAAAGCACCTTTTATTCCGTTTTTCCGTAATATATAAAATAGCTTGGAAGGGACAAAAGCCTCATATTTCTTTTGGAAAGTTTCTATTTCTGACACTCTGTTTTCTATTACTTCGGCCATTTTGTCAAACTTGTCAGCAATAACAGCTATTTCATGGTTTCCCTTAATATTTGCTCTTGAATGAAGATTACCATTTGCCGCTTCTGTCATAGCTTGTCTTAAAACTTTAAGAGATCTTGTATTTATCCAAAGAACTATCTGAATCAATATAAATATCATAGATGCTGCCGCCAACAGAAGTTTTTTTATTGTAATGGCATTATTCATTATATTAAGTTCAAGGACAATTATATTTTCGTTAATTTCAAGAACACCTATAACCTCACCTGAGCTGTTTTCAATAGGCGTAAAAACAGATATAAATCTTCCTGATATATCGTTATATTCTGTATAAACAACTTTATTTTCTTCTGCTGCTTCTTTTAAACAGTCATAAACATTAGATGTAACCTGATACTTTACAGGTACACCCAACTGATAGTAATGTGAAGCACTGTATATATCTCCGTTTTTATAAAAATACATATTAGGCGTTATGTAATCATCATTTTTATTATCATTGCTTTTCAATGAGTCTAAGTCTTGAGTTTTCTTAAAACTTTTATTCATACTTATAAGCTCATCTATTGTAATCCTGTCTTTCTGCCTGTATAACTCAAATAATTCAATATTAATGTTTTCTTTTATTTCCTCGCTTATAACAGCTAATTCCTGAATTTTCTGTTCTTTTTCATTAGATGGCTGCTTATCTATAAAATAAAACAGCCCCGCAGTGCCTACTGCTATAATAGGTATAATCAGCATTGTTGCTATAGCCAAAATAGGCGCACCATATTTTCTATTCCAAATTATATAGAAAATATAAAAATATACTGCCAAAACAGCAAAAATACTTAAAGACATAATAGCCGAAACAAAAACCACCTGTCCGTCAGTCCAAGTAAGCTCATCTAAAACATACTCTTTTTGGCCGCATACAGCCGGAACATTTCTTCCATCTTCTAAAGGCAAAACACCGCAATATATTCCGTCACTTTCATTTATGTTATACATTTTAGAAGCATTAAAAGATTTTGCATAAGCTGCTTTATGATCAAAACACAACTCAACTTTTTCATAATTTGTTTCTTTTGTTATTTTATAGTTATAGCCTGTATCAAGGTTAAGGAAATGAAGTTCGTTTTCATTAACTTCATAATTAACATTTTGTGTGCCTATTTGAGAGCCATCATTTATAAACACCATACGTTCTTTGCCTGTTTCGTCTATAGTGCTTATATCACCATTAATTGTTAAAATAAAATATGTACTTTTTCCTCCATAAATTAAATTCGCTGAATCCTGAATTTTGGTTTCAATTATCTTACTTGCTGTATTATCTGAATTAAGAATGTACTGCCTTATAATAAAACTATTCGAATCAAATGTAGTAAGCACTGTGTTATTATCTTTATCTAAATTAAAAATAAAAAATGGCTCATCAGTTATATCCGTTATATTCCATAATGTATCAAGGCATCCTGAATTAAAATTGCAGTAATCTATAGTATCTACATATTCTTCTCTTTCTGTTTCATACTGGCTGCGATGAATATATATATTACCATCGCTTCCCATAACCATATTATTTAAAACTACCATATTATCGTTATACTCTATAGGGTATGTAAAATAATCATTTTCACCGCTTTCAATATTATAACGAAAAATATAGTATTTGTTTGATGCCATATCTATGCCGTAAATATACCCGTTTTGGCAATAAGCCATATTAACTGACTGAATTTTATGTATGCTGTTATTTGAAACAAAACGATATGAAAGTACCGATATTACAGCTAATATGAATATAGAAAATATTACAGCTAATTTTTTAACCATATATACCATCCCTGAAACAGAAAATTATAATTGCTGCCTAAAAATAATAAAAATAAGAGTGTATTACTTTTACTTAACCTGAATATTAGTTGTACCTGGGTTTTTAATTTCTATTATGCCGCCATAAGCACATGTAAGTTTGCAGTTTTGGTTTAGTGCAGGTTTTCCGCCAACTAAAACTGTAGGTGAACCTGGCACCCAAGTACCTACAATAACCGGAAGGCATGGCATAGGCGTTAAAACACCAAAAGCTGCAGCTGTAGCCGATGCAACAGTAGGATTTGACATACTTGAGCACATGCCAAAAGGCATAATATTAACCATAGGCACACAGTCAGAAATAGAAGCCATAGGCATTGATGACATAACTCTAGAAAGCGGCAGTACATTTAGTACAGAAGGTGCCATACCAAAACTACACTGCAAAACCGCTCCGCCAAGCACACCGTAAGGCATAAAATCTCATCTCCTTAAAACTGCATAATTACTTCATCTATTTTTTCACATTGAGAATTTAGAATAATATATTGGGCTTTTTCACTGCGTTTTAATACAGCTATTTCACAATTTCCAAACTCGTCGGCAGTAGCAGACATTAACTTATAAAGCCCAGTCTTTATTTTTTTATGACTTTCTTTAATGGGTTTATTCAACTCACAAATGCCGTTTTCTAAGCATTTTATATTTATTATCTCAAACATTTCTGCATTTTCTTTTGAATACAAAAGCATGTCTGCCCCATCTAAATTAAACTTTCTTTCCTGATATATTTTTAAAGACATGTCATTTTCTTTCGCATTTTCCAAAAGACGTATATGTGTTTCACAATCACATTCAAATGCATATACCTTTTCAAAAGGCATTGCTGATGTTTTAATCCAATTTATGTTTCCTGCCAAAGAATAGCCTTTTTTAGGCTCAGCCCATAAATTTAATACAGTATTATCTTCTTTTGAATATAAATCTATACTCATATCTTTGTAGAACACACTTTTAACAGTAATATTCTTTGGTTTTTCACTGCCTATTACTACAAAAAAGCCTTCTTCTTTAGGCAATATTTTTGCATTGCCATCGCATGAAAAAATAATATGATTTTTTTCAACTGGTTTATATGTAAAACTGTCAAATACTCTAAGCACAGCCTGAACACGTATGGAAAACCTGTCATTTATCATTGCTTTATTCCTCCGCATTATCTTTAAGCTCTACTGTAAACTCAGTTACCCTGCTTATTCTTCTTGCCTTAGTTGATTCAAGCTCTATTGGTGTAACCCTATAACAAAGAGATGTTTTATAAGGCTTAGTTGTATCGTTCCATAACTTCATTTTTTCTTCAGTACTTAAATTTAAAAGTTCTATTCTAATATCTGCACCCATGGTGTCATTGCCGAAGTCTTCTCCGTTTATTATTGAATTATCTGCTAATATCTGCATAACACGACCTAAAATACGCTGTTCCTGAACAGCTCTGAACTTAATGTCGCTAGTGGAATATGCAGTAATCATATAATACAAACTTAAAACAACAGGCGGAAATTTCTGTTGGTCATAACTGTAGTTAATCATTCCGCTTCGTTTAAAATCGTTGTTTTCTTCAATATCATACAAATAAATGCCAACAGAAAAATCACCTTTTTCATCTGGCCCGCAAAGACCTATACCGTTTTTATCTGGTATCAAGTCCGGAACCATTCCGTCGCAAAGCAAGCTGACTATTTTTTCGCTTATATCAGCAATAACCGTATATCTTCCCATAGATATCCCCTTTAAAAACTTAAACTACAAAACAATTTATAACAGAATCAATAAATTGTTTTGCTTAAAATATTTTAATTATTGGTTTCATTTTCGGCTTTTTCACTTTCAATATCTTCTGAAGTTTGAGTATCCGCATTTTGTGTTTCTTCAGAAGATGCGTTCTCTGATGAACTATCATCAGATTTAGAGCTATCTCCTTCTGTTTTGGCTGAGTCCGTTTGTTCTTTCTCATCAGCGCTATCTTTTTCTTGCTGTTCATCACCAGCAGATAATTCTTCTTTAGGCGTTACAAGTGCTCCGCCGCGGAATTCACCTTCTTCAATTACCGCTCCTGTAGCTGAATCATACAACGCACCTGTACCGCTGTACTGACCAAGGAGAAATCCGCCTTTATATTTTACAGCTCCATTAGCATCATATAATGTACCTTCACCGTCGTACTGGCCTATACGAAAACTGCCTTCATAAATTTTAAAATTCGTTTCGGCATTATACAGCGTTCCGCTTCCGTCATACATACCTGCTGCAAATCCGCCGCTATATACTAAAGAACCATTTTCTGCGTTATAAAGCTTGCCTTCACCGTCGTATAATCCATCTTTCCATTGACCGTCATAAACCAATACATCTTCTTCATAAGCTTTACCTGAACCGTTTTTAATGCCTTCTTCAAAACTGCCGCTATATACAAGCTGGCCTTTCTCGTCATAGAGTTTGCCTTCACCTTGGAAATTGCCGTTTTCATAACCGCCTTCATATCGTATTGTACCGTCTTCATATCTTAATACAATATTGCCGCCTATAAGGCCTGTATTGTCATTTTCTCCCAAAGGCCCTACAATTCCATTTTCGTTATAAGCAACAACTACATCAGGCTGTACATTTTCAAACTCACCTTGATAAATTATGTTTCCGTTTTGATAAAGAGTACCTGTTCCATTATACAGGCCGTTAGCAAAATTGCCTTCATAGCACTTTAAGCCGTTGCTGTATAAAACACCCATTCCTGAAAACGTACCTTGTGAAAAACCACCGCTATAAACAAGTACACCTTTTGTATCATAAAGATTACCTTGGCCATTATATACACCATTAGTAAATCCGCCTTCATATAACTTAACACCGGTTGGATAATAAAGCACTCCGCTTCCATTATAAAGCCCGGCAGTAAATCCGCCTTCGTACTTTTTTTCACCATTTTCATAAAACAGAGTTCCGTTTCCTTCATATTCATTCATTGCAAAATTGCCCATATACTCTAATGCACCATCAGGATAATACAGCTCACCGTAACCATCGAAAGCCTCCATTTGCAAAGAACCGCTGTAAGCTAAATTTCCCAGTTCATCATAAACAGTACCTGAGCCTACTATTCGGCCATTTTCAAGAACGCCTTCAAAACGCAGAACACCGCTTTTTCTGTCTATAAGGCGTACTTTTCCGCTGTAACCAGGTATTTTATCTGAATCTATAGGCATTGTTTTTACAAGAAACTTCTGCTCAACAATGGGGTACGCATAGTTTAAAAAAAGTGCCGGCAAAACAATAATAAGAAGCAACAACAGAAAAAGAAGCTTTTTAGCCACATAATGCTCACCTATTAAAACATAAGCCTTAATGTTTTGCGGAGCTTTTTTAATTGACTTTATCTCCTGCATAACATCATTTGTAGCCCGTCTTGCAATAGAGCTTGGCTGCGCAAGTGTTTTAACTTTACGCACTGCGTTTGACAAAGGCATAAATATTGTTCTGCCCATACGCTTTATGTATATATCCATGCTGTCTTTGAAATTTGATGAACTTGAAAATTTCATGCCTTACTCAACTCCACTCGTATCTGCTTTTTCCAGCTCTGTTTCTTCTGACATATTGTCTTTAACAGACTGTCCATCATTTGATGTATCTTTATTATTTACAATAACAGTGCCTATTGATTTAAAGTTATCATTAACACCATGCTCAGCTAAAACACCCATTATAGATACAACAAGATATCCTACTGCAAGCATTAAAAGTGCTGGCTGTATCAATTTTTTAATAAAAGAACCGACTTTTTTTATAAAGTCCCAAACTTTAAATTTAAAGCTTCTCGGCTCTAAGTTTTCCTGTTTTATGCCAAAATATATCTGATATACTTGCCAATATTTTTCGTAAATTTCTAAATATTTTGTCATTCCGTTATGACCAAGGTTATAAACAAAAGTTTCTAACTCCGGCATTGAACGCTCCTTAAGTTCATAAGTAAATACAAACTTTATAACATCAGCAAGCGCCTCAGCACCATTTTGGAACTGAACTGCATCAAATTCAATCATATTTCGGCAATCATATGTAAAATTAACTTCGTTGCCCTTAGATATTATTATCCTGCTTACATCCATGGCAGATGCAAAAAAATACACCGGCATATTTAGTATAAGTATCTTTTCCAACAGGTTTTTAATTATTTCAAGTCTTTCATCTAAACTGCATTTTTCAGATACAATTTTATGCCCAAGTTCATCGCCCACATGATGCTTAAGGAGAACATACAAGCAGTTATCATTTATAAAAAAGTCTGATAAATCTGAAAAATTTTCATTTTTCATCTCTTCCATAAGAAATCTTATCTCTTCACCCCTTACGGATGAAATTTTCTGGCATACGGCGCAGTACTGGCTTTTTTCCGGTTCATCCAGCTCATAGCAAATATACTGGCGCACATTTTCGTTGCCCAGATATTCCTGCGTTACCATATATTTTTTGGTAAGATTTCTAATTATCATTTATAATTACTCCCTTACAACTATAAATATAGAAGCTTTAATTTCCGGCGCTTCCTGACACTGCGCTGTTACTTCATAAACTCCTGGTATATTAGGCGCTGTATATGTTCCGTCAGAAGCAATATTTCCGCTTTCCTCACCGTTAACACGCCAAATAATTGTTGCATATGGCATATTCTCACATACTGCTTTTAAATAATACGATTCCCTAACTTTTAATTCCAACTTATTAGGTACAATATACATATATTTCTTTTCGCTCTCATCATCTTCCGGCATAAAATCTGCCACAGCTCTCCAACAAACATTTATATACTGTCTGCTTGTAGGCTCTGTAAGTCTTACACCTATAACAAAAGACCCTTTTGATGTATCAAGTCTTGCTGCAAGCTCAGCGCATACTTCCATATCATCAAAAATCTCTCCTGAACCAAAATACATTAAATCATCCTGCTGTATTGAAAGCTCAATATTAACCGGTCCTATACCAAGGCCATGTATAATTTCATGGGAGAAAAAGCTCTGCTCACGTTTTCCACCAATACCTAAAGGAATTTGAATAACACCTTGAGCTTTTCTCATATTTATGTTTTCTTTAACAGCTGTTTTTTCTTCTGATTTATTTTCAGGCTCCAACATTTTACAGCTATTTTTTAACGCTTTAAGCTCCTGCCTTATGCCACTTGTTATTCCCATTAAAAGGAATGTGCTGTATAAGTATTGATTAAATGGTACCTGTGTTACTTTTTCTATCATATAAGAGCTATCTATTTTAATAAGCGAAATTTTGGCAAGGTATATACCCTGTGGATAATTATTACGTACAGTTTTTTCCATTACAGACTCAAAATATCTTTCTGTCATAGCTTGGATATTATCCAAATGAGTTAAAGGAACTTCCACTGTTTTTTTATTTTGCGGATGAAGAACTTCTCTGCCTTCCTGAATTTTTATTTTTTCAGGCACAATATGTATACTTACACTGCCGTACTCCAGCTCCATAGCTTGAAGTACAAAAGTTTTGCTCTGTTTTTCGCCTCTTTCCAGAATAAAATTATCCCACTTAGCTTTTAAAACAGTCTGTCCGCCGCAAAACGCCTTTGAAATATCCTCCTCTATGTCAACTGAAACCTGAGCGGCATTGCTTATATTTTCAAGCTCAATAGTTGTTTCCATTACACCGCCGCTTGTTACGCTTAAAGGGAATATTTGTGTAATTCGTATTTGATAGTCCTCATATATAATTTCTTTTTTCTCAAACAAGCCTTCCAATGTCATATCGTTATTGTCAGGCTCTTTATCAGTTAAATAAAGATGATATTTTTCACGTGTTTTATCAAATGTATCTTCCTGATTGAATTCTCCTGAAGCTATGTTATGAGATGGAAATTCTCCCTGCTCGTCATAAGAAATACATAAATATGCATAGTCCCTGCGGCTGTTTTCCATAATAGCTTCAAATCCGTCAATAGTAGAAAGGCGATAAACTGACGGAATATCAACTAATATTTCTCTGCCTGAAAAATCAAAAGCCACTCCATCTTCAACTGAAATGCTCTTTTCATCTACCATAACTACGCGTAAACCGGCCGCAATACCAACACCATGCAAAAAACGGTTATGCAAACGTCTTTTATCATTAAAATATTTCTGTTCCTGTATAAAATCCTGTTCGGTCAACAGCTTTCCATAATAATATCTGTTTCTTTCAAAAGGAAAATATTTAATGTTGTTCATAATACGGAAGTCCTCCTTTTATTCATTCTTTCCTACCGATGCAAGGGATACCAAAGAAAGTCCATCCAAGCGCATTGGCTTATAATAACCAAGAGTGCTGTTAATTCCTAAATAAGTATGTCCGCCTAAACTTATAAACTGTCTAAGTGCCACAAGGCGTGGCTGAGTATGAGCCGGCGACATATCCTGAATTAAGCTTAAAAGTGCTTCCTGCTCTCTTTTTCCTGAGCAGTATTTTTCTTTAACCAAAACTAAAAATACATTTTCATCCGTTCCATAAAGCCTGTCCAAAACTTCTTTTGTGGCACTGTTTTGCCTAAACTGCCTTACCTGCCATTGTTCTACAATAAACGGTTCCTCACCTGTAAAAAGCTTAATAATTTCTATTAAGCCACTGCGTGTACCACGCTTATTAAAAAGACTTGGTGCCACACGTATAAGCTTTCTCAGCTTGTCTTCACTCCAAATATTGGTATTTGTAATATCCAGCCACTTAGCTATATATCGAAGAAATGCCGTATCACACGACAACGGCTCAAGCAGAACAGTACTGCTTTCGTACTTATATTCAAAATCATTATACAATGATTGGAATATACTAAGGTATTTATCCAAAAACTCAGCACTTTCTTTGTTCTTTTGGTATATAGAAGGAAGGTAATTTATCCAGCTCTTATAAGGGAAATAAACAAATATATTCTCTACTCCAGCATTTTCTTCCTGTCCTGAATATATTTCTATACAAAACCAAAAATATCTTCCTTTAATGCCATGAAGCAGTGTATCTATCTGGTTTAGGAAATTTTCTTTTAAAAAAGAGCAGCAAGCCTTTCTTTTTAACTCTGGTGAAATATCGGAAAATAATATATCTTCTATATCTGTTTTTGTGCCGTTATAAATAGTTTCTCTCTTATCAGAGCAGTATAACCAAAATCGTATACCTACCCTAGCAACAGGTATATCACAGGTCATTCTGTGCCATAAAGTTTCTTTTTCGCCACTATCTAATATTTTTGAAAAAAACACACCTTTTTCACAGCCTTGGGGTAAACTGATGCCATGTTCAGTACACAAACAATTTTCCATATACCCTCTTTTATAATCCATAGGCTTGTTAAAAACAAAATACTTCATATTCAGTCACCTAATCCATTAACGAATTACAATGCAGTCTACATTTTTAAGCAGCAGCACACCAAGAGGAGGTAAAAGTACATCTCCGTTTCTATTTCTTGAAATTCCGCCACCTCTAGCGTCAATATACAGCATGCATACTTCCATTACTTCTTCAAGGCTGTCTATAATGGCAAATAAAGCCCCATAATTAATTACAGGTCCAAAACCATTAAGCTTTAAGAAAAATTTTCTTACAACTGATTCAACTTTTTTCTCAGCATATATATATTGCGGATTTACACGCAGCTCGGCATAAACCGATACCTCTATATAAATTGGTGAATAGAGCTTTACAAAACTGCCTATAAGCCGTTTATCCATAATTTGGTTTAATATATTTTTTTGGTATGCCTCAGACAAAATCGCATAGCCATTTTCTGAATACGGCCTAACAGCAATATGCACTTCGTTTTTATAGTACTCATCACTAAAGTTTGCTAAATCCAGTACCTTACAGTCCCAAATACGCAGTCCTGGTGTTTTAATAACAAGCTTTTCATAGTCCTTTTCACTTACTGCTCTTTCATCGCTATTAAGTATATTACGTGCTCTTAAAAAGCCATCCTCCAAACTTTCCGGCTCTGCACCGCCTTTTGAATCTACAATGCTTTTGCAATAAACATATTCCGGCAGCACATCGTTTTTAGCTTCTTGCCCCGCTTTAATGTTTCCTCCGCTTCCTGCACTAAACTGGCAAGATATAATTCTTATTTCATTTTCTGGCATTCTGCCTCTTATGCCATTTCCAAAATAAATACAATTATTTTCTTCATCAACTATATAATGGCAGTCATCAGGCCCCGAACTGTCAAAATCATTAACCTTAGTCCATTCACGCATGAACCCTTTATCTTTAACGCTTGAAACTAATATTCTAAAAGAATCAGACATAAGACCTTTATCAGGCAAATCATATTTCTGATTAGGCAAACCATTACCTATGGCAATAATGCGGTTTTTATAAAAACTACTTTCATAAAGAGCAGCCTTTTCTGCTTTGTCTACTGTTGTTTCAATATAGCACCCATTAATCTCATTCCAAGCGTAATAATCAACTTTAAAATTATCACTTTGCCAAAACTCTACTTGACTTTTATCAATAAATACAGCTTTTGTATCTCTTTGTACCAACGTTATATCATTAAAGCTAAAATCCTTTATTGCAGGCGCAACATCTAAGCTATCTTCAACAAGTGTAAATTTTATAAAATATCCTTCTATCCCTTCTTTAACCGAATAAGCCATATCACTTTTTATTGAAAATTTATATTCACCACTGCGAATCATTCCCAAAGTGCTGTCATCGGCATAAATTTCAGTTTCCCCAGAAGAATCAAAATATGTAATTTTTATTTTAGAAAGCGGTATAAAACGGCTTATATCTTTAATTGGATTTCTTTTAACACTATAGTGCTCATCTAATAATATGGAAAGCCTGTATGTTTTACCTATTTCAAGACCCTTTTTTAGGCATATATAAAATTCACTTCCAACACCTGTTTTCTTGCCGAACGGGTATATAACCATACCGCTCATATCGTCTTTATGCAGCATATCAAGCTTAAATATACTGCCGTATTTTGGCTTTACAATTACGGCCTTTATTATATTTCCCGGTATATTTTCAGCTTCCGTGGTTTCAAAACATAGGCTATTAATATAAAATTTTGTTCCTGCCGGAATTAAAGCAGGATTTATTGTATTAATTCTTACAGTTGTGGCGGCAGATTTTCTTTTTTCAAGACTGATTCCAATTAACTGAAGAAATTTTTTGCGTATATCATCGCTTGTCTGGTCTATATAAAACTGCTGAGCTTCTTTTAAAAAAGCAAACAGCTCTAAAATAGTAATTCCTGGGTCATGATAATTATAGTCCGTCCACTGCGGATACACTTCTGCAATCTGGCTTCTGGCTTTTTTTACAATTTCCTCAAAATTAGTGGTATCCAAGCTTATTTCAGGCAGCATTGGCCCAGCCTCCTTATTCTGTCCTTACAAAAATACGGTGATTTCCGTTTACAGGAAGCGCAAACGGGAATTTTTTTATTTCTTCCATATTAATTTCTATCATTTCTCCGCCTTTAAGTATTTTCCCTGATATAACAAGGTTACTTATCTCCTTAACCGAAGGAACAGCCTTAATAACTGTTTCTATCTGGTTTCTGCTTGGCATAGCTCCAGCATTAAAACCTTTTGAATTAAAATTACCACTAACTGGGTTTAAAAATTCTTTAAGGCGTTCATTTATTCGGCGTTTACAGCTAAAAATTTCGTTAAAGTCATCAACTTTAATGTCGGCACCCACCTGTATCTCAATAAAATCAGGCGATACTACCTGAAGGCGATTTTGTGCAATAAGATTTCCAAAGACTTTATCCTTCATATAATCCATAACTATCTCTTTTAATGAATGAAAATAGTAATGGCTGTTTTCAAAATCCTTTTGCAATATAACAAGTGTAATATAGCCGCTTTTCTGCTTGCCTTCAGATGTTATGCCAGTAAAGCAAAAAGCTTTATGAATCATTCTTGATGCTTCTTTTGCCAATTTTTCATAGTCCTCTGCTGTAACAGCTTTATAATGATGTTTAAATGCTCTGGCTGTTCTTTCTATAGCCTCATCAACAGTTTCCCTGCCGCATCCTCCAGCAAAGCCTACAGGATTATATGCGGAATTTATAAAACCGTAGTTTAATTCCATGCCATTAACAGAACCTTTTTTAATGTTATCTTCTTCCCCGCCGCCTATACTCATTTTTACATATATACCATTTGCAACTCCTGGGGGCGGCAGGCGGTAATTAGTGCCAGCGGAAAATGTAAGTATACCATTTCCTTTATCCAACATATATTTTCTTCCGTCACCGGCTTTATCATAAAAACTGTCTGTTCTTTCCCAAAGAACCCAAGTTTGTGCCTGTAAATCATTATCGGCTGTAACCATAAGCCGTCCTTCTTTTTCAAGCCTTATTTCTTCGCCTTTAGACAATGTTCCTGTTTCGTTTACCCAAACCTGCTCATTATATACTGGGCGGTTTAAGAGCTGAAATTCAAAGGACGACTCAAAATTTTCAAATGTAATGTATTCTTCAACATTTGTCCTTAATGTCCAAGCTTTAACACTGTTGATAAAAAGCCCTTCTACCAGCGGCAGGTTTTCCTTTTCGGCCCCGTTATAGCCATTGGAAACATCCTGAATACGTATCCAGTAACCATCCTGCCCGAAGCACTGTGTTTTTTCAAAATCAGGTGCACCGTTAAAGCTTATAATCCCGCTGTTTTCAAAACCTCTTGTTTCATCAGCAGCATTAATGTCACGCCATTTTCCGCCTCCAAAGTACTGCCAATTCAAACGCGGTCTTTGCCATAAACCTGAATTGCCCAAAAGAGCCAATATGCGTATAGGCCCATTAATAAGCGGCATACTGAAACAGCAGTACACAGCGGGAACCTTATCCCCAGCTGGGCGAATAGGGCTGTAGCCACGTAATTGGCTTAAACAGCTTTTGGCACTTTTAACACTGCCTACACCATTATTCTGCTCATATATAAATTCAGGATTAACGCCTTTCCCTTCATATTCATAAGAAAAATATGTTTCCGAAATCATAGGTGTTACATACTGTCCTGTTGTTTTAAACCTGTTGTTTAAATTAATTATTCTAGCTCTTATAAATCTGCCTTCTGCTGAATTAACTATAGCTGGCGACATATCTTTTGGGCAGGTAAAGCGCAGTGTTTTTTTCTGTCTGCCCGTAAACTGTTCTGGTGTAAACACACTATCATACCTGCTATCTTCAAATAGTCTTGCCCAGCCTGTACCATTAAAGTACTCCCATATTACTTTAGAAATAGTAACATCGTATTCCGGCTCTACTTTAACTGCGCTTTTAGGCATAATTAAGCGCCAGTTTATTTCTTCCTTTTCTGTAATGTTTAAAGGTATCTTTGTATAATCCAACAAAAAAGACATAGTAATTAAAGCGCCTTTTTTGCTGAAAGCCTCATCGCATGAAAAATAAACTTCCTCATAAACCGAAAGCTGTTCTCCAAATGGAAAATAAAAACCATGACTGTCAGCTTCTGTTCCAGCAGCATATACCGATTGCGGCGGTATCATTTCTGCTTTGCTTTTAAGCCGTATATCCCCAAGTGCCATGTCATAAAGCGCTTTTCCATTATCAATTTCGTATTTAATCCAATATTGGCTTACACCGTCTATATCAATTTTAGCCCAAGGCGGCTGACTGCTTAATTTAACAAATACAAAAGCACTGCCTTTACGATAAAATTTTTCAAACGGCACAAAACCGTTTTCAGCTGAATAATAAAATTTACCTCTTGAACCAAGTTTATAAAGTATTTCTTCCGGCAGCGCATACTTATCTGCTGTATAAAACTCAACTTCAGCCTCGCCGCCTTTAGTTATAGCAAATATATCGCTGTGTCCCATTAAAAAAGCGTGCTTTTGAATATTTTCGCCATCAAAGCCAAACATACAGAAATTCTTATTTTCAGTTTCGTCCCAGAGCCTACCTATGTAATCTAATGCGTCGTTGCTTTCATATATCGCTTGTATGTGCGACGGAACTACAAAAACATCGTCCCTTGTTTCAACTGGTATTATATTTCCAGCTTTATCTGTTACATCAACAGTAAGCTTTGTACCAGCAGGAAGCTCAGTTCCGTTTACTTCCTCACTTACGGTGTTAAATGAAACATATCCAAAAGATGGCTGTTCCGGCAGCAAAGAAGCATGCAGATTATTAAAATATTCAGTACGCCATTTTAAAGGCAATTCATTATACCGTGCTAAACTATCTGCATGCATACCAGCAAAAATAATAGCTAATGCCGTTCCCAAATCCGGATTTGACTCATCAAAGCGCCATTGCGGCGTATATGACTGTGATAAAAGCCTTATCTGCTCAATTATTGATTCTTTGCTGTTATCATTTATATTAGGTATTTTATCCATCTGCATACCTCCTTTCTTAATTTACAATTCAATTCCTTCATTAATAAAGAATGGAAATACCAAGTTATATGGGTTATTAGTAGAACGTACCACATAAGAAATAGAAATAAGAGCCTTGCCGTCTTGAGGCGTATCCTGAGATACCTCTACTGAAATATCGCGTATTCTAGGTTCCCATTTTATCAGTGCTTCTTTTATGCTTTTTTCCATTTGAGAAACGGTAGTATAGTCAAGAGAAGCAAAAGCAAAATCATGTATCCCACAGCCAAAGTCAGGGCGCATAAGGCGTTCGCCTTTTTTAGTCATTAATATAATATATATAGCTTCTTTTATATCTTCCTCAAAGGATGAGGACATAAAGCGGCCTGTTGCCGCATCCGGCATAACAGGAAAACTAAAACCTGTTCCCAAAAACTCCATACCGTTTTTATTGTCCCCCATATATGTCACCTCTTTAATTTATTTTAACCATACTGCCCTTAATCTCCGTTATGCCGCTGGAGTTTATTTTTAAAGAGCCTTTGGAGTTTACCTCTGTAGTGCTTCCCTTAATACTTACTGACTGACCATTTACTTTAAAATTTTGTTTTACATTTATGTCTACTGAGCCAGTATTAACTGTTTCTTTGTCGCTTTCAAGAGTAACTATAGCTTTGTTATTTACTTTAAGTTCTATTTTTTTATTGGCGTTAAGTGAAATACTGCCGTTTTTGGCATCTAAAACAATACTGTTTTTATTATCCTTGTCTGATATAGATACATTGCTTTTTTCATCATTAATGCTTATTTTCATTCCGGAAGGAGTTGTTATTTCTATAAACTGCTTTTTATCTTCGTCAGAAAATTTAACCTGACTTCCGCCTTTTGTTTTTATTGTTTTAAATATATTCTTTTCATTAGGCCAATCTGCCGGTATGGGGCTTTGCTTATTCCATAATGAGCCTATAACAACAGGTTCATCCCAATTTCCCATAATAAAAGATATTATAACTTCGGTACCTATCTCTGGCAGAAAATATGAGCCGTAATCTTTTCCTGAATAAAACGACGCAACAGGAATCCAGCCGCTTTTATTTTTTCCGGCTTCACCAGCACCATATTCAACTTTAATCATCCCGGGATATTCTTTATTATAATTTTCGAGCACTATTCCTGATACTAACCCCGGAGCTGTGGATGCCTTCTTTTCAACATTAAGCAGTTCGTCAAAAAAATCCATTACTCCCATCCCTCCGTAGTAAAGTTAGTTAAAAACCCATTATAATTTATTGTGTGTGTTACATCTGTAATATAAAACTTTTTATTTATAAGGCTGTCAACACCAGAAATTTTTATAAATCTGCCCGGAACAATTTCCGGAATACCTATACATGTGCCATAGGCTTTTTTATTCTCACTTTTTGCCTTCTCTGCCATACTTTTTGCAGCTTCATTAGCGTCTGTTTGATTTTTACAGTCAGGTAGCGCCACAACCTCAACACCGGCTTTTATTACATTAACCTGATTATCGCCGTTTTTAGCAGTACACGATGCAACAATATGTGTTTTGGTATCTGGATTATATCCATGTACTTCAAAAACCTTGTTAAGGTAGTTTAAACTGCGGTTAAAGCTTTTTAGGCCGCTGTTGATTCCAAGTGTTATTACAGGTGTTTTAACACTTTGAACCTTCCTAAAATAAGCTTTATCTGCCACTATAAAAAACTCACGGTCAACCTTTCCGCTTTCTATAAGTTTTTTAGTAATAAAGTCATAGTCAGACTCCCTTTGGCATACAGCATCTTTTAGCTTATCATCAGTAGCGTCACAGTCCAAAGAGCATAGCGCTGAGTAACGTGACATAATCTCTTTTACTATATCTGAATAGTTAGTCTTATTATAAAAAACATACGGCTTATTGTCGGTCATCATAAGCCGTCTTGCGTCCATAGCCATTATAGTGAAAAATATGCCGTTTTCCACATCAAGCTGTATATCTACCGAGGCTATAAAGCCTTTAAATACTACTAAAGAAGAAGACATATATCCAAGCTTTACTGTTACAGTCTTGCCCGGTACAGCTTTATCTTTTAAAACACTGCTGAAACTGCTTTTTTCATAATCATAACCGCTGTTTATGGTAAATGATGCACTGCCGGCATTTTCAACAGAAAGCTTAACCTGAACTTGGTTTACAGATATGCCTTTTTGCTCCAGAAGCGAAACACCGCCTATATTAAGCTCAACTTTTGGTGTTGTAAAATCGTTATACTTTTCTCTCAGCTCACTGTATGTATAGCTGCTATCCATTAATCCCATATATTCTCCGCCTTTTAAAAATGATTAAAGCGCAGGGATTTTTAATACCTGCCCTGGATATATTTTAAGCGGGTTTAGAAGGCCGTTTGCCTTTGCTATAACACGCCATTTTTCACAGTCACCGTATTCCTCATAAGCTATATTCCAAAGGCTTGTCCCCTCTAAAACGGTTCTGTATTTAGTTCTGTCAGGTGACTCAAAAGGCTCTGCTTTTTTTGTAAGACCTTCCTCCTGTGCCTCTTTAATGGTTAAATCCATTTTTCCCCGTATAGGTTTACCAAATGTATCAAACATAGTAAATGTTTCCGTTACGGAAGTAATAACACCTTTAAAACTTAAATTGCCCCATATAAAAGAAACAAGCGGCGGTTTATGGTCACTGCCCGAAACCTGAACAGCTGATGTTATTTTTTTCATTATATCCGTTACGGGCTTAACAGTACTACTTGAGCCAAGCATGGCACTGGCTATTCCTATTAAACTTTCTGAGCGTCCTTTTTCGCCTTCACTATCAAAAAAAAGTGTAGTAGTAAACTCTTTTTGAGCACCTGATAAAAAAACCATTCTTGACACATCTGTCCCTAAAGAGTTGTCTTCTTTATAGTTAGCTGTGCTTTTAATAGTATACTGGGATGGGTTAAAAGAGCACTCCACTTCCTCTTTGCTTTTGCCGTTATTTCTATATATTATAATTTTGGCTTTTTTAAGCGTTCCCATATTCGCTCAGCCGCCTTTCTTAAAGTCCTCTGCGCATTTTCTCAAGTCTTAGCTGAGACTGCATTTGATTCATTACTTTTTCAGCAACTACAGAAATATCTGTTATTTTAAGCATCTGCCTTTGGTTAGTTATAATATTTTCAATTTCTTTTTGCTGTAAGTTAATACGCTTTGTAAGCTCATAAATTGTTTTATTTTCACTCTGCTGAATTTCTGAGCTTTTATTAATTTTAATAATATCGTTTACTTGTGTTTTTACTGCCTGTTGAACCTGAGTCGTTATATCCGGCATTTTAACCGGATTTTTTACAGCACCTTTTACATTATTGCTTTTTGCTATAACTAAATCAGCTGTTGTATACTGATTAAGCTCATTTTCGGCTGAACCGCTGTTAATACGGTTAATTAAATTTGCTGAAAAATATTTGCCGTTTTGAGCCATTGAAGCATTAAACTTTTCATTGGTATAAACTGAATTTATATCTTTGGCAGTATATAATTGACTCATAATTTGAGGAGTAGCTTCTTTTCGTTTTTTATATACTTTCTCAAAAAACTTATTGCTTGTACTATATGAGCTATTCAAAATATTTTCATCGTATTTAACTTCATTCCTAACTTCATTTACAAATTTATTTCTAATTTGCCTTTTAACCTCACTATTAGATTCTGTATTATAAGCCCAATTTAAAATACGTTTAATAGTTTCGTTATTTGCTTTTGTTATCTGCGTTTTATTTGATGTAAGTACTTTTTCTACATCACTATTTTTATAAATTTCATTTGATTTGTTAAATGAATTTATTTCAGCTTTTTTCTCCAAGTCAGTTATAATATCATTTATTCCTTTGTTTTGTGCTGCTAAATTTATAAAATTGTTGGCATACTCCTTATTGTTAACAATCTGTCTTATAAATTCTTTTTTTTGCTCATTAAAAGCATTTTCGTCATTTTCCGCTGTCTGAATGTTTACATTATTCAAAACTGGCTTTAAATACTCATTATCTTTTTGTGTGTTAATAAAAGCTTTAATATCATTCCACTGAGATTTTGTAGTATATTCCAGCCATTTAGCAAGGTTTTCTGACGCATTGGTTATATATTTTCCGTTTAAATAAAAACCTGATATATCAGTTTTTGGGGTTATTTTAGATTTATTTAACCTAAATTCTTCATTCTTTAATTCTTTTAAATCAACCCAGCTTGTCAGCTCTTTTTTTATTTCTTCATTTTCACTAAGCCTTTGCAGTATATCCACACTAAGTTTTTTATTATTTTTGATATACTCTATCACTCCACGCTTTTCTGCTGAAAACTGTGGCTCTATTTCTTCTGCTTTCTGGCTTTTTATAATTTCTAGCACAGGTTTTATGTACTCTGCTTCTTCGTTTGCAGTAAGAACAGTTTTTACTTCATTCCACTGGCTTTCTGTTAAATATGTTATCCACTCTGTAAGCTGTGCAGATGAATTATTTATTACTTTACTGTTTTCGCTTATTTCTTTTATATTTTTATCTATTTCGTAGTTTTTATTTAATATATTTTTAAGAGTAGTTTTATTAACTTCCGTTGTTTTCTTATCTAATACTTTTAAATCAACCCAACCTGTAAGCTCTTTTTTTATCTCGTCTTTTTCAGCAAGCTCTCGCAGTATTTCCACACTAAGCTTTTTATTGTTTTTGATATATTCTATTACCCCGCGTTTTTCTGCTGAAAACTCTGGTTCTGTTTCTTCTGCTTTCTGACTTTTTATAATTTCAAGCACAGGTTTTATGTACTCTGTTTCTTCGTTTGTAGTAAGAACAGTTTTTACTTCGTTCCATTGGCTTTCTGTTAAATACGTTAGCCACTCTGTAAACTGTGCTGATAAGTTATTTATTACTTCGCTATTTTGGCTTATTTCTTTTGTATTTTTATTTGTTTCAATATTTTCATTTAATATATTTTTGCGGACTGTTTCATTAACTTCCGTTGTTTTCTTATCTAATACTTTTAAATCAACCCAACCTGTAAGCTCTTTTTTTATCTCGTCTTTTTCAGCAAGCTCTCTCAGTATTTCCACACTAAGCTTTTTATTATTTTTGATATATTCTATCACTCCACGCTTTTCTGCTGAAAACTGTGGCTCTGTTTCTTCTGTTTTATGACTTTTTATAATTTCAAGCACAGGTTTTATATACTCTGTTTCTTCCCTTGTTGTAAGAACAGTTTTTACCTCGTTCCATTGGCTTTCTGTTAAATATGTTATCCACTCTGTAAACTGTGCAGATAAGTTATTTATTACTTCGCTATTTGGGCTTATTTCTTCTGAATTTTTATTTACTTCAATATTTTCATTTAATATATTTTTACGGGCTGTTTCATTAAATTCCGTTGTTTTCTTATCTAATACTTTTAAATCAACCCAGCCTGTAAGCTCTTTTTTTATCTCGTCTTTTTCAGCAAGCTCTCGCAGTATTTCCACACTAAGCTTTTTATTGTTTTTGATATATTCTATTACTCCGCGTTTTTCTGCTGAA
>CALWEX010000006.1 GCA_944377425.1 uncultured Clostridia bacterium | reverse complement strand
TCTAGTCCGGGTAAACTGGGTAGGGGTTCAAGTCCCCTCGACTGCATAATATGCGCGAATGGCTCAGTGGTAGAGCATCGCCTTGCCAAGGCGAGGGCCGCGAGTTCGAATCTCGTTTCGCGCTTTTAATGGGGTATCGCCAAGCGGTAAGGCAACGGATTCTGATTCCGTCATTCGCAGGTTCAAATCCTGCTACCCTAGTTGTTTATTAGTCTGGTTTTGGAACTCAAAATCAGGCTTTTTTCTTTATTGGTTAATATTTTTTATGTGAGGTGCTGTGTATGCTTGATGTAGCTTTAGTGGGTACAGGTGGAATGATGCCTATGCCTGATAGGTTTTTATCATCTATGATGATGCGTCTTAACGGCAGGCTTTTGCTTGTTGACTGCGGAGAAGGCACCCAAGTTTCGTTAAAAAAAATAGGCTGGGGTTTTAAAGCAATAGATGCTATAGTTTTTACCCATTATCATGCTGACCATATATCTGGTCTTGTGGGTATGCTTCTTGCTATATCTAATGCAGGTAGAGAGGAAAAAGTTAAACTTATAGGCCCTAAAGGTTTACAGTATGTGGTAGAGGGACTTTTAAGAATAGCTCAGGATTTAGCATTTGAAATTGAATATATTGAGTTGGAAGAAAAAACAACACTGAATGTTATTGGACTTGATATTGAGTTTGTGCCAGCTGTTCATTCAGTAAAATGTTTGTCTTATAGCTTTAATTTAAGGCGTAAAGGAAAATTTGATAGTGAAAAGGCCAAAAACCTTAATATACCAAAAAACTTGTGGTCTGTTATTCAAAAGCAGGGTGTTTTGGAGTATAATGGTGAAAAATATACTGCCGACATGGTAATGGGAAGCGAAAGAAAAGGGATTAAAGTAGCTTACTGTACAGACAGCCGTCCTTTTGACGAGCTTATAGGTTTGGCGTCAAATGCTGATTTGTTTGTTTGCGAAGGCATGTATGGTGAGAATGAGAAAAAAGATAAGGCATTGGAAAATAAACATATGCTTTTTTCCGAAGCCGCTGGTGTTGCCGTTCAGGCAGAAGCTAAGGAGCTTTGGCTTACTCATTTCAGTCCGGCGCTTTCGGAGCCTGAAAGTTTTTTAACTAATGCTTCTGAAATTTTTGAAAATACTGTTATAGGCTATGACGGTATGATAAAAACAATATATTTTGAGGATTAATTTGCCCTTATAGGGAGGTTATTATGAAAGATAGTAATGATATTTTAATACTTGGCATAGAAAGCTCCTGTGATGAAACGGCAGCCTCTGTTGTTAAAAACGGCAGAATTGTTATGAGTAATGTTATTTCTTCACAGATTGCAGTTCATACAGTTTATGGCGGTGTTGTGCCGGAAATTGCGTCAAGAAAGCATGTTGAAAATATAGATTATGTTATAGACAGTGCGCTTAAAGAAGCAGGCGTTACATTTGATGATATAGACGCTATTGCCGTTACATACGGTCCAGGCCTTGTAGGAGCATTGCTTGTAGGCGTTTCTGAGGCAAAGGCCTTGGCTTATGCGCTAAATAAGCCTTTGGTAGGGGTTAACCATATAGAAGGCCATATATGCGCCAATTATATTCAGGATATAAATTTTGAGCCGCCATATGTTGCTCTTGTAGTTTCTGGCGGTCACTCTCATCTTTTATATGTAAAAGGCTATGATGATTTTGAAATATTAGGCAGAACACGTGACGATGCGGCAGGTGAAGCGTACGATAAAGTAGCTCGTGCTATAGGTATGGGCTATCCTGGCGGGTCAAAAATAGACGCTGCCGCTAAAGAAGGCAATGCTGAAGCTATTGAGTTTCCAAGGGTATTTTTAGAAGAAAATAGCTTTGATTTCAGTTTCAGCGGCTTAAAGTCAGCTGTGCTTAACTACCTTAACAAAATGAAAATGACAAATACAGAAATTAACCCTAATGATGTTGCGGCGTCTTTCCAAAAAGCAGTTATTGAGGTGCTTACACAAAAAACAATAGCTGCGGCTAAATTTAAAGGCGTTACAAAAGTGGCTATGGCAGGCGGTGTTTCTTCCAATTCTGCATTAAGAAGTGAGATGAAGCGACTTTGTGATGAGAATGGTTTTTCTCTTAATGTTCCAGCACCTGTATTCTGCACAGATAATGCCGCAATGATAGCTTCTGCTGGCTATTATGAATATATAAAAGGTGTAAGAAGCGGACTTGATTTAAACGCTAATCCAAATTTAAAATTAGGTGAAAGATAATAAATTAACAAAACTCCGAAGTGATTTTTAATTGCTCGGAGTTTATTTTTTATGGTTTGTGATATAAAAATGATAATAGTTGTTTAATGTTATATTCAAAAACTTGTCAATAATCAAAATTTACTTAAATAGTATTTTTTTAGTATTGTTTCTGTTTAAGTGCAAAATGAAATATAATTTTTTTTATTCAGCTGACTAAATTAAAAGTCTTATGTAAGAATATAGTTTTAAGCTATTAGACTTTATTTTAGTTAAATTAATAACAAATGAAAAAATGTAGAATTAAATATAGTTCAAATTAATTTTTGCCGATGAAAAAAATCGTAATATGGTTTAAATATTGACAAAAGCTATTAATTAATTTATAATTAAACATTGTAAATGCTGAGAATTTAGCTTGAAAAATACAACAAAACATGTAAAAAATAGTGAAAATTAATATAAATAACCATGATACGACACATCATAAATTGAACTTATTTAAAATGTTTTATAGTTAAAAAATTAACAACATGTTTACTTTGTGTTAGAGTTTTGAATAATTTATATTATATTTTATTTAGGTATATTTTTTCCGTTAAAACGGATAAATATATAAAATTAGGAAGACTGTTTATACTATTTATTAACAGTCATTTCCACACTACGCCAGGTATTGTATTGACTAAAAATTGCATACAATACGGTTTAAACAAGAGAGGTGATTAAAATGGCTTTTGAAGTAATCAAGAATATTGTAGAGGCTGAAAATGAAATTGATTCCATTAAAGCCCAAGCCGACGCTAATGCGCAGAAGATTATATCCGATGCCAAAGCTCAGGCCGATACTTTGATTGCCGACGTAAGACGCAGCGCTAAGTCAGAACAAAAGGCCGCCGTTGAAAAGGCCGTTCAGGACACAAAGCCTGAAGTAGACAAAATTATGGCCGACGCCCTTAAGGTTTGTGACGAGGTAAAAAATACCGCTGATAAAAACAGACAAAAAGCGGTAGAAGCTGTCATTGGAAAGGTTGTGGGTATAAATGGCGATAGTTGACATGAGTAAACTCAGCGTCATAGGCCTTAACGACAACAAATCCGATGTGCTGAGAGAGCTTATGACTCTTGGAGTTTGTGAGATTAACTCTCAGGACGAAAAACTGTCGGACAGCGAGTGGGCGGCATTAACTAAACGCGATTTTGACCAAAGTGCTACTTTAAGCACTGATATGAAGATTTCCGAGGTTTCTTCGGCCTTAGAAGTTCTTGACAAATACTTTACAGGCAAAAAGCCGTTTATAAAGTGCAGAAAGCCTGTTAGTGAGGCAGAGTTTGAAACAAAAAACTCTAAGCCTGAGGAAGCTGAAAAATTCGTCGCTTTAGTTAATGAAAAATACAAAAAAGTATTAAGCCTTAAAGCGCAGCAGACAGCTCTTTTAACAGAGATTTCAGAGCTTAAGCCGTGGCTTGATTACGAGTTTAATTTGGATATGAAAGAAACCAAATACTCGTCAATTATACACGGAACTTTTCCGAACTCTGTTGTAACGGCCGATATTGAAAGCCGTCTTTCACAGGAAGGCAGCGGATGTGTTATTGATGTTGTTTCAAAAGACGACAAAATAACTTACGCTGTAGCTGTTTGTCTTAAAGAGGACAAAGAGAATGTTTTGAGTGTATTAAGACAGGAAAACTTCAATCCGGTTTCATTTGCGGATATTGTGGGAACTGCTAAAGAAAACACTCAATCCTGCAATGACAAGTTAAAAAATGTTGAAAGTGAGCTTTCAAGTATTGAAAAAGAAATAGGCCGTCTTTCGGAAAATATCGAAACGTTGGAGTTTTACTATGACGATTTGGTTATTGAAAGAGATAGATACAAAATATTATCCAACATATTAAGAACAGAAAAGACTTTTTATTTCGATGGCTGGGTAATTAAATCAGCTGTTGACAAAGTAAAAAATGTTCTTGATAAATATGGATGTTATTATGAGATTACAGAGCCGGAAAAAGGCGAACAGATGCCTATACTGCTTAAGCAGAACTCGCTTACAGACCCATTCCAGTCTATTACAGACCTTTATTCAACACCTTCTGTAAACGATATAGACCCTACGCCGTTTTTAGCACCGTTTTATTTCATATTCTTCGGTCTTATGCTTTCAGATGCGGCTTACGGACTTATACTTTCTGTAGGTTCGTTTATACTTCTTAAGCATTATAGGCTTGAAGGCATGATGAAACGACTTGTTAAAATGTTTATGTTCTGCGGAATATCAACATTTTTCTGGGGCGTATTATTCGGCGGATGGTTTGGCGATATGTTCGGCATAAGCCCAGCATGGTTTAACCCAGTTGAAGAACCTATGACACTGCTTGTATTCTCTCTTATATTAGGCGGAATACACATTTTTGTAGGTATGGGCTTAAAGGCCTATATTCTTTTAAGAAACGGTCAGACAATAGACGCTATATGCGATATATTCCTTTGGTATTTGCTTCTTATAGGAATAGTTGTATTTGCCCTTGGCTCAAGCATAGCTCCTATAGCTACTGAGATAGGCAAGTGGATGTCTATAATAGGCGCTGTAGGTATAGTACTTACAGGCGGAAGAAGCAAAAAAGGTATTGGAAAGATAACAGGCGGTCTTGGAAGCCTTTACGGCATTACAAGCTATTTGTCTGATGTACTTTCATATTCAAGACTTCTTGCCCTTGGCCTTGCTACAGGTGTTGTTTCACAGGTTATAAACACACTTGGCAAAATGGTAGGCGGCGGAGTTCTTGGTGTTATAGTTATGATTGTGGTATTTGTTATAGGCCATGTATTTAACTTGGCTATAAATACACTTGGTACATTTGTGCACTCAAGCAGGCTCCAGTACGTTGAGTTTTTCGGTAAATTCTTTGATGGAGGCGGAACTCCGTTTAACCCATTCAGCAGAAAAACTAAGTATGTGGAGATATTAAAGGAGGAAAAGTAATATGGAATCATTAACTTTATTTAACTTCAGTGGACAGTTTTACGCATTATTAGGCGCAGCTTTAGCAGCACTTGCAGGCATAGGAAGCGCTATAGGTATTGGTATTGCCGGTGAGGCAGCAGCAGGCGTTGTTTCAGAAGACCCTAATAAGTTCGGTCAGGTGCTCGTTCTTCAGGCTCTTCCTGGTACACAGGGTATTTACGGTTTGCTTATTGCCTTTATCATTCTTCTTAAAGTAGGCCTTTTAGGCGGCGACGGAATGGTTGATATTACTGTTTCTCAGGGTGCTTATATCCTTGCTTCAGCAGCACCTATTGGTCTTGTTGGTATTTTCTCAGCTATTGCACAGGGTAAAGCAGCAGCAGCCGGCATTATGCTTGTTGGTAAAAAACCTAGCGAACTTGCTAAAGGTATGATTTTTGCAGCTATGGTTGAGACATATGCCGTACTTGCACTTCTTATATCATTCCTTATGATAAACAGCATTACATTCTAATTAATAGATTAAAAAATATTTGAAAAGGAGGATAGGCTCCTATGGGTAACGGACAGAATCTTATAGACAAAATCCTTTCCGATGCCAAGGCACAAGCGGATGTGGTAGAGTCTGAAGCTAAAAAACAGGCCGACGATATTATTTCATCAGCTAAAGCAAAGGCCGATAAGGAAAAGGCTAAATTTGATGAAGTTGCATCTCAGGAAGCAAAAAAAGCTGCCGCTAAAGAGATTTCTGCTGCCGAAATGAGAGCTAAAAAACTTATTTTGGCTAAAAAACAGGAATGCCTTGAGGAAGTTTTGAACGAGGCTGAAAAAAAGCTCTGTTCACTTACAGGACAGGACTATGAAAATGTTATATTAGGCATGATTAAAAGAGCCGATAAAGAAAACGGTTCCGAGATTATTTTTTCCAAGAAAGATAAAGAGGCTTTCGGAGATAAAGTAAAAGACATGGGCTACAATGTATCTGATGAAACAAGAGACATTGAAGGCGGTTTTGTTGTTAAAAATGGCGATATTGAATACAATTATTCATTTAAGTCAATTATTACCGTAGAACGGGAAGATATTTTACAGCTTGCAGCAGGCATACTGTTTGCTTAAGGAGGTGCCATAATGGGCAGAGAAAAAATTTATCCTTATGCCGTGGCGCGAATTAGAATGCTTGAAAATTCTCTTCTTACGGAAAAGACATATACACAGCTTATAGAGTCCAAGTCTGCTTTAGAGGTATTTAAAATACTTTCTGAAGCCGGATATGGCGGCGAAAACAGCATAGATATTAAAAATTATGAAAAAGCCCTTTCAAGCCGTTTGGCTAAGGCATATTCCGATGTAAAAGAGCTTGTGCCAAAAGAGCATTTCCCTGATGTATTTTTACTCAAAAACGACTATCAGAATTTAAAGGTTCTTGTTAAATCGGATATATCATCTATTAATGGCGAAAGCTACCTTGTAGGCGGCACAACTGTTGATATTAAAGATATGAAAGAGGCTTTTGAAACTAAAAATTACGGCTGTCTTACAGAAAACATGGCTCAGGCTATAACCGACAGCTATGACCAGTACGCCAAAACCCAAAGCGGTCAAGTAATAGACAACGTAATGGATAATGCGGCTTTTAAGGATATGCTTAAAGTGGCAAACGAAAGCGGTATTAAGTTTGTTGAAAACTATGTTAAAACACTTTGCGACATTACAAACCTTAAAAGCTATAACCGAATTAAAAACATGAAAAAGACAGTTTCAGACTTTGAAAACGTTTTTGTTCATGGCGGTACTGTAAGCCTTGATACTTTTAAAAAGGCCTTTAATGCAGAAGGTGCTTCAGGCGGATTTAAGGAAACGGCGTATAATGAGCTTGCACTTAAAATGGATGAAGGTTTTACGGTATTTGAAAAAAGCTGTGATGACTATTTGATGGCGTTTATGCGTGATGCTAAATACAAGAGCCTTACAGTTGAGCCGCTTTTGGCTTTCATATATGCTGTAGAAACAGAGGTTAAAACCGTAAGGATTATTGTAAACGGCAAATTAAACGGCATTGATACTGAGGTAATAAAAGAAAGATTGAGGGATGCTTATGTATAAAGTAGCGGTTATGGGAGACAAAGACTCAGTTATGGGTTTTACCGCTTTAGGTATTGATGTTTTCCCTGTTTATGAAGCCGACGAGATTAAAAAGACCATACATAAGCTGGTTGAAGAAGGCTATGCCATAATTTATATTACTGAGCAGTGCTCTCTTCAGGGAAAAGACGCCATTGATAGGTATAAAGATAATGAGCTTCCGGCTATTATTGTTATACCTGGCATTACCGGCAGTATGGGCCTTGGCATGAACGAAGTTAGAGAATCTGCAAAACGCGCTATAGGTGCAGATGTTTTGTTTGGAGATAATTAATAGACCTAAATAAAAGAATCGAGTGGTGATAAAAAATGAGTACAGGCACAGTAGTTAAGGTGTCAGGACCACTGGTTGTAGCTGAAGGCATGAGAGATGCCAATATGTTCGACGTTGTTAGGGTTTCTGATAAGCACCTTATTGGTGAGATAATAGAAATGCACGGTGACAAGGCCTCAATTCAGGTTTATGAGGAAACAAGTGGTCTTGGTCCTGGTGAAGAAGTTGTATCTACAGGCCGTCCTATGAGTGTTGAGCTTGGACCTGGCCTTATATCAACAATATACGATGGTATTCAGCGTCCTCTTGAAAAGCTCTATGAAGCCAGTGGAGCTAATATCCACAGAGGCGTTGAGGTTGCCGCTCTTGACAGAGAAAAGAAATGGTACTTTAAACCTGTTGTTAAAAAAGGCGATAAAGTACAGGGCGGCGATATTATAGGCGTAGTTCAGGAAACAGCGGTTGTTGAGTGCCGTATTATGATTCCGCCTAAGCTTAACGGAACAATTAAAGAAATTAAAGAAGGCGAATTTACTGTTGAAGAGGAAATTTGCGTTGTAACAAACGAAAAAGGCGTAGATGTAACAGTTCCTATGATGCAGAAATGGCCTGTTCGTAAAGAAAGACCTTACAGAGCTAAACAAAGCCCAGATTCTCTGCTTATTACTGGCCAGAGAGTTATAGATACATTCTTCCCTATTACAAAGGGTGGTGTAGCGGCTATACCTGGACCTTTCGGAAGCGGTAAAACAGTTACACAGCACCAGCTTGCTAAATGGGCAGATGCTGACATAGTTGTTTATATCGGCTGCGGAGAGCGTGGAAACGAAATGACAGACGTTCTTTTAGAGTTCCCAGAGCTTAAAGACCCACGTACAGGCGAAAGCCTTATGCAAAGAACAGTTCTTATTGCTAATACTTCCGATATGCCTGTTGCTGCACGTGAGGCTTCAATTTATACAGGTATTACAATAGCTGAGTTCTTCCGTGATATGGGCTACAGTGTAGCTCTTATGGCAGACTCTACATCACGTTGGGCAGAGGCTCTGCGTGAAATGAGCGGTCGTCTTGAGGAAATGCCTGGTGAGGAAGGTTATCCGGCATATCTTGGTAGCCGTCTTGCACAGTTCTATGAAAGAGCTGGTATGGTTCATTGTTTAGGCAGTGATGAAAACAGAATGGGTTCACTTACTGCTATAGGTGCTGTTTCACCTCCTGGTGGTGATACTTCAGAGCCTGTAAGCCAGGCAACACTTAGAATAGTTAAAGTATTCTGGGGCCTTGATTCATCTCTTGCTTACAAACGTCACTTCCCAGCTATTAACTGGCTTACAAGTTATTCACTTTATCAGGATAAGGTAGATGCTTGGGCTGATAAAAACGTAGAAGAGGACTTTGCAGAGCACAGAGCAAGAGCAATGAGACTTCTTCAGGAAGAAGCCGAGCTTCAGGAAATTGTTCAGCTGGTTGGTGTTGATTCACTTTCACACAGCGACAGACTTATACTTGAAGTAACACGCTCTATCCGTGAGGACTTCCTCCACCAGAACTCATTCCATGAGGTAGATACTTATACATCACTTCATAAACAATACAGAATGCTTGCCCTTATACTTAAGTTCTATGATGAGGGACTTAAGGCAGTTAAGGAAAAAGTTTCTATAAACAAAATTTCAAAGCTCCCTGTTCTTGAAAGAATAGGCCGTGCTAAATATATTGAGGAAGCTAATGTTGATAAAGAATTCGATGTTATAGAATCGGAAATCGTATCTGAGCTTGCCGACCTTATAGCAAAGGAGGCTGAAGAAGAATGATAAAAGAATATAGGTCTATTCAGGAAATCGCCGGCCCCCTTATGCTTATAAGCGGAGTTGAAGGTGTTAAATACGACGAGCTTGGTGAAATTGAGCTTGTTAACGGCGAAATTAGAAGATGTAAAGTTCTTGAGGTAAACGGCGATACAGCACTTGTTCAGCTTTTCGAAAGCTCAACAGGTATTAACATGTCAGACTCTAAAGTACGTTTCCTTGGAAAGAGCCTTGACTTTGGTGTATCTCCTGACATACTCGGCCGTGTATTCGACGGTATGGGTAAGCCAATAGACGGCGGCCCTGATATAATACCTGAGAAAAGACTTGATATTAACGGTGCGCCTATTAACCCAGCTGCAAGGGATTACCCTTCTGAGTTCATTCAGACAGGTGTTTCCGCTATTGACGGACTTAATACACTGGTTAGAGGCCAGAAGCTTCCTATATTCTCAGCTTCAGGTCTTCCACATGCTAACCTTGCCGTTCAGATTGCACGTCAGGCTAAAGTTAGAGGTACAGACTCAAAATTCGCTATTGTTTTTGCCGCTGTAGGTATAACATTTGAGGATGCTGAGTTCTTCATTAACGACTTTAGAGAAACAGGCGCTATTGACCGTTCTGTAGTATTTGTAAACCTTGCTAATGACCCGGCTGTAGAGCGTGTTTGTACACCACGTATGGCTCTTACTGCTGCTGAGTATTTAGCTTTTGAGCAGAACATGCATGTTCTTGTAATTATAACAGATATTACAAACTACGCTGAGGCACTTCGTGAGGTTTCAGCTGCTAAAAAAGAGGTTCCGGGCCGTCGTGGATACCCTGGTTACCTTTATACAGACCTTGCTACAATGTATGAAAGAGCAGGTAAAAAGAGAGGCATTGACGGTTCTATTACAATGATTCCTATACTTACAATGCCTGAGGATGATAAGACTCATCCTATCCCTGACCTTACAGGATATATAACAGAAGGACAGATTATATTAAGCCGTGACCTTTACAAGAAAGGCCTTCAGCCACCTATAGACGTTCTTCCATCACTTAGCCGACTTAAAGATAAAGGTATTGGTAAGGGAAAAACAAGAGAAGACCATGCCGATACAATGAACCAGCTTTATGCGGCTTACTCAAGAGGTAAAGATGCTAAAGAGCTTATGGCTATTTTAGGTGAGTCAGCTCTTTCGGATATAGACCTTATTTATGCTAAGTTTGCTGATGAGTTCGAAAAGCAGTATGTTTCACAGGGCTTCAGAACAGACAGAACAATAGAAGAAACTTTGGAAACAGGCTGGAAGCTTCTTGCTATGCTTCCTAAGAGTGAGCTTAAACGTATTCGTGACGAGTACCTTGAAAAATATATGCCTGAGGAGTGATAGGTGTGGCTAAATTAAATGTTAATCCAACACGTATGGAAATGACACGCCTTAAAAGACAGCTTAAAACGGCCACAAGAGGTCATAAGCTCCTTAAGGATAAGCTGGATGAGCTTATGAAGCAGTTCCTTGAGATAGTTAAAGAAAACAAAAAGCTTAGGGAAGAAGCTGAAAAAGCTCTTGAGAAAGCATACAAAAGCTTTATAATAGCAAGAGCTGTTATGAGTGAGGAATACTTAGGCGAAGCTCTTATGATGCCTAAACAGAAAATAGCCGTTGACGTTTCCAAAAAGAACGTTATGAGCGTTAATGTTCCTCAGTTCGATTTTAAGGCGGCTAACAACCATGATGATATTTATCCTTACGGTCTTGCTTTTACATCCGGCGAACTTGATTTATCAATGGAGGCATTTTCCGAGGCTATGGAGCCACTTTTAAAACTGGCACAAAGCGAAAAAAGCGCGCAGCTTATGGCACAGGAAATTGAGCGTACAAGGCGCCGTGTAAACGCCCTTGAAAACGTAATGATTCCTAACTATCAGGAAACTATTAAGTTTATTATGCAGAAGCTTGATGAAAACGAGCGTGCTTCCACAACCAGATTGATGAAAGTTAAAGACATGATAGCTAAGAAGGCTATTGAGGAAAGACGCAAAAGAGACGAAGAAGCTTTTGGCGCCTAAGTTTTGGTTATTATGTAATAGTAAAAAGCAGGATAAGAGATTATCCTGCTTTTTTGTGTGCTGAAAAGAATATGCGGTAAAGATTTAATTTTAATAAAGAAGTTTTAGTTAATAAATAATTTTTAATATAATTTGTTTAAACTAGTAAGTTTGGTTTTTTGTTTTTTATATTTTTTGTGTTATAAAACATTAAAATAAGCGGATTATAAATAACGTATGAATACATTAGTTATTGTGTTGTTTTTTTAAGTGTGTTATACTATTTCAAAAATTTATTTGTAAATATATAAACTAAAATATAAAGGTGGAATTTAGATGAGCATAAGAATAGGTATTTTAGGTTATGGCAATTTAGGACGCGGTGTTGAAAGTGCAATTAAGCAGAACGATGATATGGAGCTTGTTGCTGTATTTACAAGAAGAAATCCTGAGAGCCTTAAAATTGCTACACCTACAGCTAAAGTTTACAGTGTAGATGACGCAGAAAAAATGACTGACGCTATAGATGTTATGATTATCTGCGGTGGTAGTGCTACAGACCTTCCTGTACAGACACCAAAATACGCAAAATACTTTAATGTTATTGATAGCTTTGATACTCATGCAAAAATACCTGAGCATTTTAAAGCAGTTGATGATGCATGCAAAAGCAGCGGCAAAATCGGTATTATTTCTGTTGGCTGGGACCCAGGCATGTTCTCTTTAAACAGACTTTATGCAAACTGCATTCTTCCAGATGGAAAGGATTATACTTTCTGGGGCAAAGGTGTTAGCCAAGGCCATTCAGACGCTGTAAGAAGAATTGAAGGCGTACTTGATGCAAGACAGTACACAATCCCTGTTCCTGCTGCTCTTGAAGCTGTAAGAAATGGCGAAAATCCAGACCTTACAACAAGAGAAAAACATACAAGAGAATGCTTTGTTGTAGCTGAGGAAGGTGCTGATAAGGCAAGAATAGAAAAAGAAATTAAAGAAATGCCTAACTATTTCTCAGATTATGACACAACAGTTCATTTTATTGATATGGAAGAAATGAAACATAACCATTCAGGTATTCCTCACGGCGGCTTTGTTATAAGAAGCGGCAAAACAGGACATAACGGTGAGCATAAACATATTATTGAATACAGCCTCAAACTTGATTCAAACCCAGAATTTACATCTTCTGTACTTGTAGCTTATGCAAGAGCTGCTTACAGATTAAACAAAGAAGGCCAAGCAGGCTGCAAGACTGTATTTGATATAGCACCTGCTTATCTTTCAACTTTAAGCGGTGAAGAAATAAGAGCACATCTTCTTTAATCAATAGAATAAATAATATTATATTTAAACCATAAAAGCCGTGGGCCTATGCCTGCGGCTTTTTTTGTAACATAACTGTATTATAGTATTAAGAAAATCGTAATATAAAGCTATTCAAATTATGGATTAATTAGTATATAATAGTATTGTAAATAAAATATATTTCATGCAAGGAGGGATATTATGAAAAAGATTTTATGTTCTGCTTTAGCTGTATCTTTAGTAATTTCAGGAGCTGTTATTGCCAATGCCGCAGATATTATAAATAGAGAGGCACAGCTGAGGCCTGACTTTACAATAGTTATTGATGATGAAGTAAGTTATTTTAAGAGTGCAGATGGTAAGTATATATACCCTATTCTTTACAATGATTCTACATATCTTCCTTTGCGTTCTATAGGTGAGATTATAGGTAAAAATGTTAACTGGGACGAAAGTACAAAAACTATTACTTTAAGCGGTAAAAGAGATTCGTATAAAAACACAACAAAGCCATCATCAGCAAAAATAACTGATATTGATGTACAGGAAAGACGTGACTTTACAATAATTCTTGAAGGTGAGAAATGTAATTTTAAAGACGCAAACGGCAAGGCTGTGTATCCTTTGCTCTATAACGGCTCAACATACCTTCCTTTAAGAGCTATAAGTGAAATAACAGGAAATGAGGTTATTTGGGACGGAGACGACAAAGTTATAACACTTAAAGATGAAGAATCAACTGTAACTGATGCTGATACATTTGGCCCAACAGAAAATGATATAGGTATTGAAAAAGCTAAAGAAATAGCTTTAGATGATGCTGGATATAAAGCTGCTGATGTTAAGTTTACAAGAGCAGAAAAAGACTATAACAATAATAAAGATATATGGGTTTATGAAGTTGAGTTTACAAGCGGAAAATGGGAATATGAATATGAGATTGAACTTGAAACTGGCGATATTTTAACTCAGGACAGATACTATAATTCCGATTATGACGAAGCCGACGATAAAATAAGCATTGAAAGAGCAAGACAAATGGCCTTAGACCATGCAGGCATAAAAGGTTCTGGAGTTAAGTATATAAAAACTGAGCTTAATGGAGAAAAATACTATATTGAGTTTACACATGGCGGATATAATTACGAATATGAGATTGATGCTTATACAGGCAGTGTAATAAACTTTAAATTGGAAAAAGGAAACTCAGGCATAGGAATAGGTTCTGATAAGCCTAAATATTTAACAAATAACGAAGCTTTAGAAGCAGTGCTTAAACATGCTGGTATTAATATGCCTGACGCTTTTGAAGTTAAAGTAGAGCTTGACGATGGAAAGTATGAAGTAGAGTTTAAAGCCGGAAGATATGAATATGAGGCTGAAGTTGACATGTATACTGGAAAGGTATTTGATTATAAAAGAGAATGGAATGACTAATTTAAACATAGTAGTTTTAGGATTTTAGTTAAATAATAATAAGCGGCAGGTTTAAAGAGCATGTTGTTTGCTTTAAGCCTGCCGTTTTTTAAAATATTCAAATGTTGAATTTTATTTAATTGAGTTTTAATTGCTTTTTGAAATGCAAATTTTTCAAGGAGCATTTTATGTTTTGTTTGGTTTACAATATATAATTTTGGTGATAAAATAAGTAACGGTGTAACAGGATTATTGCTTTTTTACCAAAAAAATGCAAATAAATCTTTAAAGGGGAAAATATTGTGACCGATTTAAGGCGTAAAAATAAGTTTATACTTGTTTGGGAAATTTTAATAAATGTATTGGGTATGACGGCTATATTTGCTGTTATTTGGTTTTGCTTTTACCGTTATAACCTTGTTGCGGGATTTCTTTATAAAAAAGGAACAGCTCTTATGTTTGGTATGTACGGGGGGCTGTATTTCTTTTTTACAAATATTTATGGCGGACATAAAATTGGCTACTATCGTATATCGGAAATTATGTATTCCCAGTTTTTGGCCATGATTATGGTAAATGCCTTTGCTTATTTTCAGACATGTCTTATAGATAGGCGTTTTGTACCGCTTATGCCTATTATTATAATGTCAATTATTGATACGTTTTTTATTTTTTTCTGGAGTATTTGGTGTAATAAAAGATTTAGAAAAAGAAATATAGTCAGAAATATGACTGTAATATGCGAAACGGATTTATCCGAAGAGCTTATTAAGAAAATGAATTTTTATGACTATAAATTTCATATTACAAAACAAATAGGTATTAAAAGCGGTTTAGATTATATAATTGATAACTTGGACCCAAACGACGGAGTAATACTTGCCGATGTTGAGGGTGATATGAAAAAGAAAATAATTGAGTTTTGTTTTGATAACTCAATGCCGGTTTTTATAATACCGGATGTGGCAGAAATAGTGCTTAAAAATTCGTATGCTTTAAACCTTATGGACATGCCTGTTCTTGTGTGTAATAAAGGTGAACTTTCGCTTTTGGATGAGTTTGTAAAAAGGACATTTGATATAACGGTTTCAATACTGGCTTTAGCTGTTTTATGGCCTTTTATGCTTATAACGGCGGCGGCTATTAAACTCTACGACGGCGGTCCGGTTTTTTATAGGCAGAAAAGACTTACAATAGGCCGTAAGGAATTTTATGTATATAAATTCCGCAGTATGGTAGTAAATGCCGAAAAAGACGGTGTTGCAAGGCTGGCACAGAAAAACGACAGCAGAATTACACCTGTTGGAAGAATAATACGAAAAACAAGATTTGATGAAATACCTCAGATATTTAATGTTCTGCAGGGGGATATGTCAATAGTAGGGCCAAGACCGGAAAGACCGGAAATCGTTCAGCAGTACGAAAAATATATTCCAGAGTTTAAGTATAGGCTTAAAATAAAGGCTGGAATAACAGGCTATGCTCAGGTTTTGGGCAGGTATAACACAGACCCGTATGATAAATTAATGTGGGATTTGATGTATATAGCAGGATATTCATTTCTGCTTGATTTAAAGCTTATTATGATGACAGTTAAGGTTCTTTTTCTCCCAGAAAGCACTCAGGGAGTTAACAATAATGAAGTAACGGCGCATAGAAAGAAAAAGGGGCGTGTATAGGTTTGAACAGTAATGGTTTAAAAAAAGAAAGCAAGAGCTATATAATATCGGCTTTGCCTGTTATATTTCTTGTTTCAGTTTTTCTTTTCGCAATTCATGCAGTTATTGTAAAAACAGGTCTTGACGGCATGTTTTGGTATGGTGAAAGCGGCTATACAGTAGATGTTTACGCATATTTCAGAATGCAGATATTTATTGTTTTAAGTATAATATCTGTTGTTTATTTAATAATTTCTGCACTTTCAGGCAGTGCCAAAGTTTATAAAAACAAAGTATATATACCTATGCTTATTTATGTTGTAATGGTATTTATATCTTATATGGCATCTGATTACAAACACATGGCAGCAGTAGGATTTTATGAAAGATACGAAAACACTTTTGTTTTAATAGGCTATATGGCAATAACTTTTTATGCCATGAACATGATTAATGATGAAAGAGCATTTAAGCTTATTTTTTATATTTTCTCAGCTTGCTGTGCTGTTCTTGGTATTTGGGGAGTATTGCAGACCTTTGAAATAGATATATACAGTTTACCAAGCTGGCTTTATATGAATTCTGAAATTAGCCAGATGACAAATTTAAAATTATCAGGAGCGGCTGATTCAGTAAGATGGTTTTTTACTAACCAGAACTATTCATCATTTTTTATGGTTTTTCCAATATGTATTTCAGGTATGCTTATAATTTGGAGCCAAAAAATTCAATGGAAAATAGCATTTACAGTTCTTCTTGCACTTATGTTTTATTCGCTTTTTAACGCTAAGTCATTGGGCGGTATGGTAGGTGCTGCAGTTTCTGCTGTAGTAGGCCTTATTGTATTTAATAAAAAACTTATAGAGTGGAAAACAAGTGTTGTGCTTATTATAATAGCTGGAATTGTGTCAGCAGCTGTTTCTTTGCCATCAATAATGGGAGAAATAGGCTCTGTTACACCTGTTGCGTCACTGTTTTCAAAAACTGCTTATGCCGATGACGCTCAGCAGGAAGGCCTTAAGTATGTAGATATTGACTATGTTGTAACTGACGGTAATAATATAATATTTAATTTTGCAGGTACAGAAGTAACAATTAAAACAGAAAGCGGCCGTGTTTTAGGCGTTTACGGTGCTGATGGCTCAGAAATTGGTTTAAATACTGATTACATGCAGATATCAGAGGGAGAGCTTGAAGATACTGGATATAAAACAGTTAATGTTAAAACAGCTAATGCAACATGGAGTTTTGCAGACTTAGATGGTGAGCTGTATTTTGTAACACCAACAGGCAAAGGTGCTAAACTTGATAAAGTAGAAAGCTTCGGCTTTGAAAACAGTCAGGATTTTGCCACATACAGAGGTTATATTTGGTCAAGAACACTGCCTTTAATTAAAGATACTATTTTAATAGGTCATGGCGCAGATACGTTTGCTTTGTATTTCCCACAGGCTGATTATGCAGGAAAATATAATATAGGCTATTTTAGTGACGCAACAGATATTGTTATTGATAAGCCTCATAACATGTATTTGGGTATGGCTGTTAATACAGGCGTTATTTCGCTTATAGCTGCACTTTGTATATTTGCCTTTTATTTAATTGACAGTTTTAAAATATACAGCAAGAATGAGTATTCAGGGTTTATAAGTCTTATGGGTGCTGGAGTGTTTGTGGCAGTATGCGGATTTTTAGTAGCTGGCCTTGTAAATGACTCTACAGTTCAGGTAATGCCTACATTCTATGCGCTGCTTGGAACTGGTTTTGCGGCAAACAGAGTTTTAAAAGAAAAGAAGTAATAAAAATTATATTAATTGCATAATTTGGGCGGAGCGTAAAAACGCTTCGCTTTTTTGTTTTTTATTTACAATGTAAAAAAATAAATAAATTATTGAAAAATTTTATTAAAAATAAAAATAAATTTGGGTTTTTAGGAAATATTGGCCTTAGGGTTTACTTGATTGTTCATTGGCGGTGTTGTATAATACTTCTAAGTGGAAAAAATTGGTAATTATTAATTGGTTTTTTATATCTTATTATTGTTTATACTGTTTAATAAGAATAATTTTTACGCAATTATATGTATTTACACCGCTTTAGTGGTTAATATAACTAAAAAGCCAATTTACCGGAAGGGAGAATAAAAATATGCTCAATAAAAAAACTGTAAATGATATTGACGTTAAAGGCAAACGGGTACTTGTTAGATGTGATTTTAACGTACCAGTTATAGACGGAAAAATAACAGACGATAACCGTATAACAGCGGCACTTCCTACAATAAAAAAACTTGTTTCAGACGGTGGAAAAGTTATACTTTGCTCACACATGGGTAAGCCTAAGGGAGAGGTTAAAAAAGAGCTTTCTCTTGCGCCTGTGGCAAAAAGACTTAGTGAGCTTTTGGGCAAAGAAGTTATTTTTGCGGCAGATGACAATGTAGTAGGCGAAAACGCTAAAAAAGCAGTTTCTGAGATGAAAGACGGAGATGTAATTATTCTTGAAAATACAAGATTTAGAAAAGAAGAAACTAAAAACGAGGATAATTTCAGCGAAGAATTAGCATCCCTTGCAGATATATTTGTAAATGATGCTTTCGGTACAAGCCACAGAGCACACTGCTCAACAGTAGGTGTTACAAAATATATCCCTGTTTCAGCAGTAGGCTACCTTATGGAAAAAGAAATTGAGTACCTTGGCAATGCGGTTAATAATCCGGTAAGACCTTTTGCAGCTATACTTGGCGGAGCTAAAGTGGCAGACAAAATAAATGTAATAAATAACCTTCTTGAAAAAGTAGACATACTTATTATAGGCGGTGGTATGGCTTATACATTCATTAAGGCACAGGGCTACAGTGTAGGCAACTCACTTCTTGACGCTGAAAGAATTGACTATGCTAAAGAAATGATGGCAAAAGCCAAAGAAAAAGGCGTAAAACTTCTTTTGCCAGTAGATACTGTTATTGTTAAAGAATTTAAAAACGATACAGAATTTAAAACAGTGCCTGTAAGCGAAATACCTGACGGCTGGGAAGGCGTTGACATTGGTGAAAAAACAAGAGAGCTTTTTGCAGATGCATTAAAAGATGCAAAAACAGTTGTTTGGAATGGTCCTATGGGTGTATTTGAGTTTGAAAACTTTGCAAAAGGTACAAATGCTGTAGCTAAGGCTTTAGCAGATTTAGATGCTACAACAATAATAGGCGGCGGAGATTCTGCGGCGGCTGTAAATCAGCTTGGATACGGCGACAAAATGAGCCATATTTCAACAGGCGGCGGTGCTTCCCTTGAATTCCTTGAAGGCAAGGCTCTTCCTGGCGTTGAAGCTGTAAACGATAAGTAATATAAGAAAGGTTTGATTAACCCATGAGAAAAAAGATAATAGCCGGAAACTGGAAAATGAATAAAACTCCGGCAGAAGCAGTTGAACTTGCTAAAATGCTTAAAGATAAGGTAAACACAGATGAAAAAGACGTTGTTTTCTGTGTGCCTGCTATAGATATAATACCGGTTGGTGAAGTTTTAAAGGGTACAAATATTGCCCTTGGTGCCGAAAATGTATATTTTGAGGAAAGCGGAGCATATACAGGCGAGATTTCACCTCTTATGCTTAAAGAAGCCGGTGTTAAGTATGTAATTATAGGCCATTCCGAAAGACGTGAATACTTTGGTGAAACTGACGAAACAGTTAACAAAAAAGTAAAAAAAGTTCTTGAACATAAAATGATACCTATTATGTGCTGCGGTGAAACTCTTAATCAAAGAGAAATGAATATTACAATAGAGCATATTCGTATTCAGATTAAAAAAGGTCTTTACGGTTTGAGTGCTTCTGATGCCGAAAAAGTTGTAATAGCTTATGAGCCTATTTGGGCAATAGGTACAGGCAAAACAGCTACAAGCCAGCAGGCACAGGAAGTTTGTGCTGCAATAAGACAGGTTGTAAAAGAAATTTACAGCGAAGCAACTGCCGAAAAGATACGTATTCAGTATGGAGGTAGTGTAAACGGCAAAAATGCCGCAGAACTTTTTGCTATGAACGACATTGATGGTGGGCTTGTAGGCGGAGCCAGCCTTAAAGAAGATTTTGAAAATATAGTTAATTACTAAAAAGGTTATAAAAAAGTTATTAAATAAGTTATAAAAATAAGGTGGATGACAAATGAAAACTACAGTATTAATGATACTGGACGGTTTTGGCATTAACGACAGAACAGAAGGCAATGCCATAAAGCTTGCAAAAACACCTGTTATTGATTCTTTAATGAAAGAATATCCATGTGTTAAAGGTTATGCCAGCGGACTTGACGTTGGTTTACCAGAAGGACAAATGGGTAATTCAGAAGTAGGCCACTTAAATATAGGTGCCGGCAGAATTGTATATCAGGAGTTTACAAGAATAACAAAATCTATTGAAGACGGCGACTTTTTTACAAACACAGAGTTTTTAAAAGCTGTTGAAAACTGCAAAAAAAATAATTCAGCACTGCATATATTCGGTTTGCTTTCAGACGGCGGAGTGCACAGCCATAATTCACATTTATATGCTGTTTTAAAGCTTGCCAAAGACAACGGACTTGAAAAAGTTTTTGTTCATGCTTTTATGGACGGCAGAGATACACCGCCCCAGTCTGGAAAAGATTATATATTAAGCCTTGAAGAAAAAATGCGTGAAATAGGCGTAGGCAAAATTGCAACTGTTTCCGGCAGATATTATGCCATGGATAGGGATAACCGCTGGGAAAGAGTACAAAAAGCCTATGATGTTATTACTTTAGGCAAAGGCAATACAGCATTAAGTGCTCAGGAGTGTATGGAAAAGAGCTATGAAGCAGGTGTGACAGACGAGTTTGTTGTGCCTTGTGCTATTGTAGATGAGGAAGGCAGAAGATGTGCCACTGTAAAAGATAACGACTCAGTTATATTCTTTAATTTCCGTCCTGATAGAGCAAGGGAGATAACAAGAGCGTTCTGCGATAATGATTTTACAGGCTTTGAAAGAGAAAAAAGACCAGAAAATATTATTTTTGTATGCTTTACTGAGTATGACAAAACAATAGGCAACAAACTTGTTGCTTTTAAACAGCAGACATTAAACAATACTTTAGGTGAGTATTTATCGTCTTTGGGCAAAAAACAACTGCGTTTGGCAGAAACCGAAAAATATGCTCATGTAACTTTCTTTTTTAACGGTGGTATAGAACAGCCTAATGATGGTGAAGACAGAATACTTATTCCTTCACCAAAGGTTGCAACTTACGACCTTAAACCGGAAATGAGCGCTTATGAAGTAACAGATGCTCTTGTAGAAAATATTAATGCTCAAAAATACGATTTAATTATAATTAATTATGCAAACAGCGACATGGTAGGGCACACAGGCGTTATTGAGGCGGCTGAAAAAGCAGTTGAAGCCGTTGACAAGTGTGTGGGCCGTGTTGTTGAGGCTGTTAAAAAAACAGGCTCGGTGCTTTTTATATGTGCTGACCATGGAAACAGCGACCAGATGGTAGATTATACAACAGGTGAGCCTTTTACGGCACATACAACAAACCCTGTTCCGTTTATATTAGTTAACTATACTGACGGAATTAAATTAAGAGAAGGCGGAAGGCTTGCTGATATAGCGCCTACTCTGCTTGATATAATGAATATTCCTGTACCTGAAGAAATGACAGGAAAGACACTTCTTATAGGAGAATAAAAACAAGAGAGAGGGATGTAAAAAATGAAAACATACTTGGAAATAATCGATGTATACGCAAGAGAAGTACTTGACTCAAGAGGCAATCCTACAGTAGAGGTTGAAGTTACACTTGAAGGCGGAATTATGGGCCGTGCCGCTGTGCCATCAGGTGCATCAACAGGTGCTTTTGAGGCTGTAGAGCTTCGTGACGGTACAGAAAGATATATGGGTAAAGGCGTTTTAAAAGCTGTTGATAACGTAAACACAGTTATTGCAGAAGAAATTATTGGAATGAACGCTCTTGACCAGGTTTCAATTGATAAGGCTATGATTGCTCTTGATGGTACACCAAATAAGGCTAAACTTGGCGCTAACGCTATTTTAGGTGTTTCAATGGCTGTTGCAAAAGCTGCCGCAGAGGCACTTGATATGCCGCTTTATCAGTACCTTGGCGGATTTAACGCTAAGAGAATGCCAGTTCCAATGATGAATATTATGAACGGCGGTAAACATGCTGATAACACTGTAGACCTTCAGGAATTTATGATTATGCCTGTTGGTGCTGAAAGCTTTTCAGAGGCTCTCCAGATGTGCGCTGAGGTTTACCACAACCTTAAAAACGTATTAAAGAGCAAAGGTCTTTCAACAGCAGTAGGTGATGAAGGCGGTTTTGCTCCTGACCTTCCTACACCTGATTCAGTAATTGACCAGATTAAAGAAGCAGTTGAAAAAGCCGGATATAACTGGGGCGAAGATATTAAAATAGCTCTTGACCCTGCAACAAGTGAGCTTTACGATGAAAAAGACGGAAAATACCACTTCCCAGGCGAAAGCAAAATGGCAGGCAGAGAGATTGTAAGAACAAGCGAAGAAATGGTTGAAATGTGGAAAGCTCTTTGCGACAAGTATCCTATTATTTCAATCGAAGACGGTCTTGCAGAAGAGGACTGGGCAGGCTGGCAGCTTCTTACAAAAGAGCTTGGCAGCAGAGTACAGCTTGTAGGTGATGACCTTTTTGTTACAAATACAGAAAGACTTCAGAAAGGCATTGACTTAAAGGCTGGTAATGCTATACTTATTAAAGTTAACCAGATTGGAACACTTACAGAAACTTTCAATGCTATTGAGCTTGCAAACAGACACAACATGACAGCTATTGTAAGCCACCGTTCAGGCGAAACAGAAGATACAACAATAGCAGATATTGTTGTTGCAGTAAACGCAGGCCAGATTAAGACAGGTGCTCCTGCAAGAAGCGACCGTGTTGCTAAATACAACCAGCTTTTAAGAATTGAGGAAGAACTTGCAGACGCAGCAGAGTACCCTGGAATGAAGGCTTGGTTTAACCTTAAATAATTTTAAGCACGGCAGCAATTATCTTTAATTAGACAAATTGCAAATGATTGATTAAATCAAATAAAAAACGGATGTAATAAACTGATTTAAACAGTTGGATACATCCGTTTTATTTTTATTCTAATTATTTGAATTTAGGATATTAATTTTCTTTACCGTTGCGTTTAGCTGTGAGCTCTTTAATTTCTATTTTCCAAACAGCGGTACGTGACAGTAACTTATTTATGGCGTTTTGAAAGTTATCCATGTTATCTGCGGCATATTTAAGGCATATAGCATGCAAAGCCTCTATTTTTTCGTTTTCGTCATTTATGTGTTCTGCTGTGCCTTTAACTATGGCGCTTTCATACTCTGTAGTATATTTTTCGGATATAGGATTTACATCGCTAACAAATGAAATACATACATTTGGGTCAGCCATAAGATTATCTATTTTCTGTCCAGTTAAAGCACAATGGAAATATACACTATTACCTATTCTTGCAGCACTTATTGGCACACAGTATGGAGTTTTATCTGCGGCATTTATCATTGATAAAACAGCATACGGACTTTTGTCTATTACATGTAACCCAAAGTCATAATACATTTCACGGTCTCTTCTTCTCATTTTATGCCTCCTTAGAATGCTTTTACAAAGCTTGGTGTTTTATTGTCAAAAACAGTTATGTATTCAAAACCTGCTTCTTTAAGCATTTTATAAGCAATGTCGAATTTATAAGTCATCTGTTCCGGTTTATGCGTATCAGAGCCTACTGTAATTATTTTTCCGCCTAAATCGTGGTACCTTTTAATAAGCTCAAAAGCAGGGTGTGGTCCGCCTACACCATACCTATAGCCGGAAGTATTTATCTCAATTCCTTTTTCTTTTTCTATAAGTGTTTTAAATATTTTATCCGTTATAGGAGCCATACGGGCATAGTCGATTTTTTTGTTTCCATAATTGCCGTAACGATTTACAAAATCAATATGACCGTAAACATTGAAAAAGTCATAATGCTCAACATTGTATAAAACTTCTTCAAAGTATTCCTCATATGCCTGCTGCTGGTCCTTGCTTTCAAAAAAATCATTTACACAAAGGTCTAATCCGTCCTGAACCACATGCGTTGAGCCTATTATAAAATCGTACTGGTTGTTTTTTACAAGCTCACTAATTTGCGGCATTACGTGGTTTTGTATGCCTATTTCAACACCTTTTAAAATCTTTATTTTGTTACCGTATTTTTCTCTTAAACGGTCTATTTCTTTTGAGTATGGCTCATAATCGAAAAGGAAAGGATAATCAGGGTCTGGGTAGTCAAAATCTATGTGGTCTGTGGCCGCAATTTCTTTAAGGCCTAAGGATATAGCTTTTTTTATGTTTTCTTCCATTGGTGTATCACTGTCGGAAGAAAAGCTTGAGTGTGTATGGTAGTCAGCGTAAAACATTATATCAGCTCCTTAGAGTAAAAACTGTATTTTTTGTTTTTTTCGGGGATAGTATATCATAAAATTTACTTTTAGCACATAGAATGTTCAATTTTTTTTCATATATTAAACACAAGTATTGTATATAATTTAATTACAAAATAAATAAAAATTGTAATTTTAATGTGAAAGAGCTGTAATACAGCTGTAATGATAGTGTTGTATAATACTAAACAGGTTAAGGAAAAACTAAAAAGGAGTGACAGATATGAATTTTGAAAAAGTTGTAATTAATTCACTTTGTGATATGCTTATATCATCAAGAGTATTTAACGAAAGTACAAAAAGTGTATCCCATGGAGAAAAAAGCATTAAGAAGTAAGCTGTAAAGAAAAATACTAATGCAAAGGATTGAAAAATCTTGGAATATAATATCTGCTTATTTGTAATGTCTTTTTAAGGCGTTTTACGTTATATCCCCCTACGTAAAAACGCCTTATTTTTTTGTGAGAATAGTTTTGTTTTAAACTGATATAATATAATTTATATTGACACATCTGTTTTGTGTGATATAATGCTTGTATATTGATAAAACGGTGATGGGACGAGTAACATAAATCAGCGCTTTAAAGAGAAAAACGCCTTGGCTGGAAGCGTTTAAGTGCCTTTATGCGAAAACTACCCCGGAGTGACTCCAATCAAGTCCGCATAGCTGCGTTAAAAGCTTTAATTAAGTGGTGTATCACAATTAGGGTGGAACCGCGGGAATATCAGCTCTCGTCCCTTTTCTTATGAAAAGGAACGAGAGCTTTTTTATTATAAAATTTAACAGACCTAAGTTTAAAGGCCTGAATAAAATAAGAAGGAGACTGGATTATGATTAATGTAACTCTTAAAGACGGTGTTGTTAAAGAATTTGACAAACCTGTATCAGTTCTTGAAATAGCCGAAAGCATAAGTGCCGGACTTGCAAGAAATGCTTGTGCTGGTATTGTAGACGGCCAAACACAAGACCTTAGATTTGTAGTAGACAAAGACGCTAAGGTTGAGATATGCACATTTGACGATGAAGAAGGAAAAAGAGCTTTTAGACATACAGCAAGTCATATTATGGCTCAGGCTGTTAAAAGACTTTTCCCTGAAACAAAGCTTGCAATAGGCCCAGCTATTGCCGACGGTTTTTATTATGATTTTGACAGGGAAGTACCTTTTACAGAAGACGACCTTAAACACATTGAGGAAGAAATGAAAAAAATAGTTAAGGAAGACCTTAAGCTTGAAAAGTTTGAGCTTCCAAGAGCAGAGGCTATTAAATTTATGGAAGAAAAAGGCGAACCTTACAAAGTAGAGCTTATAAACGACCTTCCAGAAGATGCTGTTATTTCTTTCTACAAACAGGGCGATTATGTAGACCTTTGCGCAGGCCCTCATCTTATAAGCACAAAACCTGTTAAAGCATTTAAGCTTATGAGCGTTGCCGGAGCTTACTGGAGAGGCAACGAAAAGAACAAAATGCTTTCCAGAATTTACGGTACAGCTTATACAAAAGCTTCAGACCTTGACGCTTACCTTACAATGCTTGAGGAAGCTAAAAAACGTGACCACAGAAAATTAGGCAAAGAGCTTAAACTTTTTGCTCTTCTTGAGGAAGGCCCTGGTTTCCCATTCTTCCTTCCAAAGGGTATGATTGTTAAAAATACACTTATTGATTACTGGAGAGAAATACACAAAAAAGCAGGTTATGTAGAGGTTTCAACACCTATTATACTTAACAGACAGCTTTGGGAAAGAAGTGGTCACTGGGATCACTACAAAGAAAATATGTATACAACAGTAATTGATGATGAGGACTATGCTATTAAGCCTATGAACTGCCCAGGCGGTATGCTTGTTTATAAACAGGACCTTCACTCTTACAGAGACCTTCCTTTAAGAGTAGGCGAGCTTGGTATTGTTCACAGACATGAAAAGAGCGGCCAGCTCCATGGACTTATGAGAGTTAGATGCTTTACACAGGATGATGCTCATATTTTCATGACTCAGGACCAGATTAAAGATGAAATAAGCAAAGTTATAGGCCTTATAGACAGCGTTTATAAACTTTTCGGCTTCAAATATCATGTTGAGCTTTCTACAAGACCAGAGGACAGCATGGGTTCTGATGAGGCTTGGGAGGCAGCTACAAACGGTCTTATAGGTGCTTTGGAAGCAAACAATATGCCTTATGTTGTAAATGAAGGCGACGGCGCTTTCTATGGTCCTAAGATTGACTTCCACCTTCAGGATTCTATCGGCAGAACATGGCAGTGCGGTACAATTCAGCTTGATATGAACCTTCCTGAAAGATTTGACCTTACTTACACAGATAAAGACGGCACAAAGAAACGTCCTGTTATGATTCACCGTGTATGCTTTGGCTCAATCGAAAGATTTATAGGTATACTTATTGAGCATTATGCAGGTGCACTTCCTACATGGCTTTCACCTGTACAGGTTAAAGTACTCCCAATTTCCGACAAGTTTGCTGATTATGCAGACAGCGTAGCAGCTAAGCTTGACGAAGCTGGTGTTAGAGTTGAAACAGACCACAGAGCAGAAAAGATAGGCTTTAAGATTAGAGAAGCAAGAAACGAAAGAGTGCCTTACATGCTTGTTGTTGGTGAAAAAGATGTTGAGGCAAATGCTGTTTCCGTTCGTTCAAGAGAAAACGGCGAGGAAGGCCAGCAGAACATTGATGAGTTTATTGCAAGAATTACAAAAGAAATTAAAGAAAGAGCATAAAATAAAAAAAGAACGGATAGAAATTATCCGTTCTTTTTCTTTGTATTATTGTTTAATTGTTTTGGTTTTGTTATTAAAAAAATTTGATTTAGGCTAAATACATGTTTAATACTTGATTTTCCCAGAGCTATAAAATTTTTTGGCCAATTCTTCGTACAGCTCTTTTGTTTCGGCATCTGTTAAAGTCTGTACCGAGTCGGATATAATTTTTCTCTGAGCCGGAAGGGGAAGATTAAAAAATTCTTCTTCGGAATAATTTGTTATATCCAATTTAATTTCCTCCTTTATATTTTTATATATTTAGTATTTCAAATAATTAAAATATAAAGTTATGAAACGCTTTCCATTTTTTAAGCAATAAAAAACGGCCTATAAGGCCGTTTAATTTTTAATTACATTTTTTCAAGCTTAACATTTTTGGAAGTGCCGTTTGCTTCAACGCTGAATGAAACCTTGCCGGATAAACCGGAATTTACACTACCTATGTTAAAGTCGTCAACTACAACACGGTATTCATTTTCTGGCTCAAGCTCCATTGTAATTTGAATGTCGCCTATACCTTCTATTGAAAATGAAACCAATGATTTATTTTCAGTAAAGTTATGTATAGCGCTGCCTGGAACAGACTCAAGAAGAAGTCTGCCGTTTTTTTCCAGTCTTGTAATTTCGCTATATGTTTTTACATAATAAACATCACCGTTAACATTAAAATCAGGCACTTTCTTTTTAGTGTCGGATGTATAATCGCCAAAACTAAGAGTGCCGTTATCTTCCAAACGAATTAACTCATCAACAACTGCCATTTTAAACTACCCTCCTAATAATTATAATACAATGCCGGTTGGACGGTTTAGTATTCATAAATTATTATACCAACTTAAAATCAATTTGTATATAAGCAAAATGTTAATAAAGTGTTTACTTTTATGTTTTAATAAATTTTTCATTAGTAAATAGGGCTTAATATTGACATCTGTTTTATTAAATTGATATATTACCATAAAGGAATTTTAATTAAGGTGGTTTTTAAAATGAAGGAAAAAACCGTTTATGTCTGCTCATCCTGTGGCACTGTTTCGCCTAAATGGATGGGTATGTGCCCTAAATGCGGGGAGTATAATACATTTACAGAAGAAACTGTTCGTGAAGAAACTAAAAAAAGCTCAAAAAGCGATAAGAATAGAAAACAGGCAAGGGTTCTGCGCCTTAAAACTGCTCAAAGCGGCGAAGGTGAAAGAATAGTAACTGGTATAAGTGAATTTGACCGTGTTGTAGGCGGTGGGCTTGTAAAAGATTCAGTAACTATTTTAACATCGCCTCCAGGGGGTGGAAAATCCACTTTAGCCCTTACAATATCAAATGCTGCGGCAAAATTAGGCCTTAATGTGCTTTATGCCTCTGGTGAGGAGAGTGAAAGCCAGATTAAAAGCCGTGCCGATAGAATATTAAACGACATACACTCTAATGTATGGCTTATGGCTGATAACAGCATGGATAATGTAATTACAGCATCAGAAAAAACAAATGCGGATTTGATTATTGTAGACAGTATACAAACATTTGCTCTTTCGGAATTTCTGCCTGCCAGAGCTGGAAACCCTACCCAAACTATGGAATGTGCCAGTGAGCTTGTGCGTATTGCTAAAGGTGGAGTTAAACCGGTTGCCGTTATTATTATAGGCCAGATGAATAAAAGCGATGAGCTTGCCGGGTTAAGAAGTTTGGAGCATTTGGCTGATACTGTTTTAATTATAGATGGAAACAATGAAGACGAGCTTAGAAGCATTATGGCTACCAAAAACAGATTTGGAAGCACAGGAGAGATGGGATTTTTCTCTATGACTGAAGAAGGCCTTGTGTCTATAGATAACCCTTCTGAGTTTTTTGTAACATCAAGAAGTGAAAACGAGGCAGTAAGCGGCAGCGCCATAACTGTTGTCCGTGAAGGTTCGCGGCCTATTATTGTGGAGGTTGAAAGCCTTGTTTCACGTTCTTTTACGCCATATCCTCAAAGGATAGGTGAGTCTTTAAAAAGAGAACAGCTTAATACATTAATTTCTATACTGGAAGAAAGATGTGCCGTAAATTTATTTGACAAAAATGTTGTTGTTAAGGCTGTTGGAGGCCTTAAATTAAGAGAGCCTTCTGCAAATATGGCTATTTTGATAAGTATAGCCTCATCTTTTTATAATAAACCGGTTAAAAGCACAACAGCTTTTATAGGTGATGTAGGCCTTACAGGAGAAATTAAAAAAGTTCCTTCAACTGAGCTTCGTATAAAAGAATTAAACCGAATGGGATTTAAAAAGGTTTATATTTCACAAGAGGCTTTTAGAAATTTGAAAAATATTGACAAACTTAGCATTGAAATTTGCCCTAAAAAGTATATCAGAGAGGTTATTTCGGAAGTTTTTGGATAAAAAGGTTATAAGATATAAGTAATACTTATGGAAGGTGTAAATAAAATATAGTTTACTAATGTGTATACATATATTATAATACTTACATCGGGTTTGAAGTTTACAATTAGAGTATAGTACATAAAACATTCTGGAGGGATTAGAATGGAGAATATAAAAATTAGGAACTTTAAAAGAGTTCTTGTGGCAAACCGCGGCGAGATTGCCATTAGAGTTTACAGGGCTCTTAATGAGTTGGATATTCAAACAATAGGCATTTACTCAAAAGAGGACAAATATTCTCTTTTCAGAACAAAAGCTGATGAGTCTTATGAGCTTGACAGAAAAAAAGGCGCTATTGAGGCATACCTTGATATTCCGGGCATTATTAAAATAGCCAAAGAAAAGGGTGCTGACGCTATTCATCCAGGTTATGGATTTTTATCTGAAAATTCAGACTTTGCTCAGGCCTGCGCTGATAATGGCATAGTATTTATTGGCCCTGACAAAGCAAGTATGGACGCCATGGGCGATAAAATCTCATCCAAAAAAATGGCTATTGAGTGTAATGTGCCTATTATACCAGGTGTTGACCATGCCTTAACAAGCGAGGAAGAAGCTATTGCTGTAGCTGATAAAATCGGTTACCCTGTAATGCTTAAAGCTTCAAACGGCGGCGGCGGACGCGGTATGAGAATTGTAAACAAGAAAGAAGACATGCCGAAAGAGTACAACGAAGCAAGAACAGAGTCTAAAAAAGCTTTCGGCAGTGAGCAGATTTTTATTGAAAAATACCTTAGAGCGCCAAAGCATGTAGAGGTACAGGTTTTAGGCGACCAGTATGGAAATATAGTACATCTTTTCGACAGGGATTGCTCTGTTCAGAGAAGACATCAAAAAGTAGTTGAGTATGCTCCAGCTTTCACAATTAGGCAGGACGTACGTGAAAGAATGTTTGCTGATGCAGTAAGACTTGCTAAGCATGTAGGCTACAAAAACGCCGGAACACTTGAGTTCCTTGTTGATGCTGACCAAAACTACTACTTTATAGAAATGAACCCTCGTATACAGGTAGAGCATACTGTAACAGAGATGGTTACAAACATAGATATAGTAAGAAGCCAGATACTTATTGCTGAGGGTTATCCTTTAGATTCAGATGAAGTTAACATTAAATCACAGGAAGATGTTGTATGCAACGGATTTGCTATTCAGGCAAGGGTTACAACAGAAGACCCAGCAAATAACTTCCTCCCTGATACAGGTAAATTGGCTGTTTACCGTTCAGGTGCTGGTAACGGTATTCGTCTTGATGGTGGTACAGCATATACAGGCGCTGAAATTACACCTTATTACGACAGCCTTCTTGTTAAGATTATATCTCACGACAGGAACTTTGCTACAGCTGCAAACAAAGCTATAAGAGCTTTAAGAGAGACTCGTGTAAGAGGCGTTAAAACAAATATTCCATTCCTTATAAATGTGCTTAAGGATGAAACATTTGTTAAAGGTGCTTGCACAACTACATTTATAGAAGAAACACCAAGCCTTTTTGAAATAGAGTTAAGCAAAGACAGAGCTACTAAGATTGCTGAGTTTATAGGCAACAGAATGGTAAACGAAATGCAGGGCGAAAAGCCAGACTTTACAAACGTTCCTGCTCCTAAGCTTTTTGATACTGGTGCGTTTACAGGTTCAAGAGATGAATTCTTAAAACTTGGTGCTAAAGAGTTTACACAAAAAATACTTAATGAAAAACGCCTTTTTATTACAGATACTTCAATGCGTGATGCGCATCAGTCACTTATGGCAACACGTATGAGAACTATAGACCTTGTTAAGGTTGCACCTCTTACAAACCAGGTTATGAGAAATGCGTTTTCTGTTGAGGCATGGGGTGGCGCTACTTTTGACGTAGCTTACAGATTCCTTAATGAGTCACCATGGATTAGACTTCAGGATTTAAGAGAAAGAATGCCTAATACTCTTATTCAGATGCTTTTAAGAGCAGCAAACGCAGTAGGCTACAGCAACTATCCAGATAACGTAGTTACAGAATTTATTAAAGAAGCTGCTGAAAGAGGCGTTGATGTATTTAGAATTTTCGACAGCCTTAACTGGATGGAAAATATGAAACTTCCTGTTGAGGAAGCTCTTAAAACAGGTAAAATTGTTGAAGGTGCTATTTGCTATACAGGCGATATACTTAATCCAAACGAGAAGAAATACACAGTTGAGTATTATATTAAAAAGGCTAAAGAGCTTGAAGCTATGGGCTGCCATATATTCGCTATTAAGGATATGGCCGGACTTCTTAAGCCATATGCTGCAAAAGAACTCTTTACAGCTCTTAAATCAGAGCTTAAAATACCTGTTCACCTTCATACACATGATTCAACAGGTAACGGTGTAAGCACAATTCTTATGGCTGCCGAAGCTGGTGTTGATATTGCAGATGCAGCTATTGAGGCTATGTCAAGCCTTACAAGCCAGCCTTCAATGAACTCTGTTGTTGAGGCTCTTAAAGGAACTGAAAGGGATACACTTTTAGACAGTACAGAGCTTTCAAGACTTAGCAAATATTATGCTGATGTAAGAAAAGTATACTATAGCTTTGAAAGCAACCTTAAAACACCTAATACTGAAATTTACAGATACGAAATACCTGGCGGTCAGTATTCAAACCTTCTTGCTCAGGTTAAGTCTATGGGCGGAAGCGATGAGGACTTTGAAGAGATTAAAAAGCTTTACAAACAGGCAAATGAGCTTTTCGGCAACATTATAAAAGTTACTCCTACAGCTAAAATTGTAGGTGATATGGCTATATTTATGTTCCAGAACAAGCTTAATGCAGAAACAATATTTACAGAAGGAAGAGACCTTTCTTACCCAGATTCTGTAATTGAATACTTTATGGGTATGGTAGGCCAGCCTGATGGCGGTTTCCCAGAGGAGCTTCAGAAGATAATTCTTAAGGATAAAAAACCTCTTACAGAAAGAGCCGGAAAGAGCCTTGAGCCTGCTAACTTTGAGGAAATAGAAAAGCATATACTTCAGCACCTTCCAAGGAATCTTGTAGAAAAGAAACACCTTTTAAGCTATGCTCTTTATCCAAAGGTATTTGATGATTTCTGCAAACACCTTGAGTATTATAACGATGTATCAAGACTTGAAAGCCATGTTTTCTTCTACGGACTTAAAAAAGGTGAAGAAACAATGCTTAAACTTGGCGAAGGCAAGAACCTTATTATTAAGTTTAACGAAATGAGTGAGCCAAACGCTGAAGGCGTAAGAACACTTTCATTTGAGATTAACGGTGTAACACGTGATGTAACTGTAGTTGATAAAAAAGTTGAAGAAACAGTTGATAAACATCCTAAAGCTGATAAAGCTAACCAGCTTCATGTTGGCTCACCTATACCGGGAACAATAGGAAAGATTCTTGTTAAAGCAGGCGACCATGTTGAAAAGAACAGCCTTCTTCTTACAGTAGAGGCTATGAAGATGGAAACATCTATACTTTCAACATTTGCTGGTACTGTAAAAGAAGTACTTGTAAAAGAAGGAGAAAAAGTTCAGCCTGATGACCTTCTTATAGTATTTGACTCAATGGATAAAGCCGCTGAGTAATTAAAAATAATAATAATTAAAACGGATAAACTCTAGGGGTTTATCCGTTTTTGTTTTTATGCTAAAATCTTTAAATAAAACTACTACACTTTATGGGGTGGAAATATGGCAAAAAAGAACTCAAGAAATACAAAAGGTCGAATAATATCAGCGGCATGGGAACTGTTTTATGAGCAGGGATATGACGATACCACAGTGGAAGAAATAATTGATAAATCACAAACGTCAAAAGGTTCTTTCTATCATTATTTTGAGGGAAAAGACGCACTTTTAAGCTCACTTTCAATACTTTTTGATGAAAAGTATCAGGAATTGATGGAAGTAATGGACAAGGATATGGACAGCTTTGAAAAGCTTATGTACTTAAACAGAGAGCTTTTTAAAATGATAGACAACAGCATTTCACTGGACCTTCTGGCAAGGCTTTATTCTTCTCAGCTTGTAACAAAGGGCGAAAAGCACTTAATGGACCACAATAGAATTTATTTTAAGGTTCTTAGGCAAATAGTCCTTGAAGGTCAGCAGAGAGGTCAGATAAGAGATGACATAACAGTTAACGAAATTGTTAAGGTGTATGCCATGTGTGAGAGAGCTTTTTTATATGACTGGTGTATTTGCAGCGGTGAGTATTCTCTTTTGCAGTATTCCGAAAAGATATTTCCAATGCTTTTTGGTAAATTTAGAGCATAGTATTAATTTTAATACGAATAAATATCCAATAAATATTTTAAAAATAGTATAGTAATTACTCCTTAAAATTAAAGGAAAATTTATAAAATTGAAAATTTAGTATAGAATATAGTCTGAACTTAATTCTGTGTTTCAGTCTAATTTAATATATGGTATAATGCAGATAATTTTACAAATTTTAACTTAGAGGGGTAATAAAAAATGGACAAATATCAAATCTGCATTATGATATCCATAGGCGTATACCTTATAGGTATGCTTGTTGTGGGTGCTATTTGCTCAAAAAAGAATAACAGTGCCGATGATTTTTATTTAGGCGGCAGACAGCTTGGACCTATTGTTACAGCCATGAGCGCTGAAGCATCGGACATGAGCAGTTGGCTTTTAATGGGTCTTCCAGGTGTTGCATACCTTTCAGGTATTTGTGATGCTGGTTGGACAGCTATAGGTCTTGCTATAGGCACATATGTAAACTGGCTTATTGTGGCTAAAAAAATCAGACAGTATACACATGTTTGTAAAAACTCAATTACAATACCTGATTTCTTTTCTAACCGTTACCGCGACAGCAGTAATATTATAATGGCTCTTTCTGCGGCTATAATACTTATATTCTTTGTACCATACACAGCTTCAGGCTTTGCGGCATGCGGCAAGCTTTTTTCAAGTCTTTTTGGTGTTGATTATTTAACAGCTATGATTATAAGCGCTGTTGTAATTGTAGGTTATACAGCTCTTGGCGGATTTTTGGCTGCCAGCACAACAGACCTTATACAAAGTATTGTTATGACAGTAGCTCTTATTATTGTACTTGTATTTGGTGTGCATGTGGCAGGTGGTCTTTATAATGTTATTGCAAATGCCAAAGACCTTCCTGGATACTTTTCAATGAATGCTACTTACGCATTACAAACAAATACAGCTGCACCTTACGGCTTTATTACTAAGCTTTCAACATTGGCATGGGGACTTGGATATTTTGGTATGCCTCATATACTTTTAAGATTTATGGCTATAAACGACCATAACAAGCTTAAGCTTTCAAGAAGAATAGCTACTGTTTGGGTTGTTATATCTCTTGCAGTTGCTATATTTATAGGCGTAGTTGGTCTTGCTATGACTAATGTTGGAGCTATTGAATTCCTTGAAGGTTCAGCTTCTGAAACAATTATTGTAGAAATTTCATCACTTTTAAGCCGTATTGGTATTGTTCCAGCGCTTTTAGCTGGTGTTATATTAGCTGGTATTTTGGCTTCTACAATGTCCACAGCCGATTCTCAGCTTATAGCAGCATCATCTGCTGTTTCTAAAAATATATTTGGTATTTTTGTTGATATTAATAACGAGCCTAAAAGAACTATGGCAATGGCAAGAATTACACTTCTTGTTATAGCTGTAATAGCTGCTATTATTGCAAGAAATCCAGACAGCTCAGTATTTGGCATAGTTTCATTTGCTTGGGCAGGTTTTGGTGCTTCATTTGGCCCTGTTGTGCTGTTTGCACTTTTCTGGAGAAGGTCAAACAGATATGGCGCTATAGCTGGTATGATTTCCGGCGGTGCAATGGTATTTATTTGGAAATACCTTATTAAGCCAATGGGCGGAATTTGGAATATATACGAGCTTCTTCCGGCATTTATTGTAGCGTGTCTGTTTATTGTAGTAGTCAGCCTTTTAACGGAGGCTCCTTCAAAAGAAATTACAGACGAATTTGACCAAGTTAGAGCACTTAAGGATTGATTAATTATGAAGGGCAGCGGCTTTATAGAAATAGATGTTCATGGCATGAACAGATTTCAGGCCAAGACTTATATAGACAGTGTGCTTAAAAAAGCCAAAAGCGATGTTTACAGAATAGACATTGTTCACGGCTACCGCAGCGGCTCCTCACTTAAGGAAATGGTAAGAAAAGAGTACCGCTCCCATCCTAAGGTAAAAAGAATGGAGCTAGGGCTTAATGATGGAGTTACAACGCTTGTATTAAGAGATTTATTTTAAAAATATATTTTATATCCGGCTTAAAAATTTTTTTGGCCGGATTTTTTATTATGGTAAATTATATTTTAATATGGTAAAATACTACCAATATTCTATTTTTAGCTTAAACATTTGGGAGGTTCTGTATGAAAGCGGTTATTGCTATAGATTCTTTTAAAGGTAGTCTTTCATCTATAGAGGCGGGAAATGCAGTTAAAAAAGCTTTTGAGAATGTGTTTAAAGGCAGTGCCTGCGTGTTTCCTGTTGCAGACGGCGGAGAGGGAACAGTTGATACCCTTGTAAGCGCTTTAAATGGTGAAAAAATAAATATTTCTGTAACAGGGCCTTTGGGAGAAAGTGTTGAGGCTTTTTATGGTATTATAAATAGTGGCAAAACGGCTGTAATAGAAATGGCATCTGCTTCAGGACTTCCTATGGTGCCAGAAAATAAGCGAAACCCTCTTAATACTACAACTTACGGCGTAGGTGAGCTTATAAAAGATGCAGTAAAAAGAGGGGTACGTGATTTTGTAATAGGCCTTGGGGGAAGTGCTACAAACGATGGCGGACTTGGTATGCTTTCAGCCCTTGGAGTGGAGTTTAAAGACCAAAATAATAACAAATGCGGTATTTTTGGCCGTGACTTGTTTAATATAAAAAATATCAGCACAGATAATGTTTTAAAAGAGCTTAAAGAGTGTAATTTTAGAGC
>CALWEX010000005.1 GCA_944377425.1 uncultured Clostridia bacterium | reverse complement strand
CGTATCAGTTTTTCATTTTTGGATCCAATGCGTCTCTTAAACCGTCACCAATAAGAGTTAATGACATAACTGTAAGAACGATAGCAAAACCAGGTGCGTATACAAGATACGGATAGTTAATCATCTGAGTTTTTGCTTCTGAAAGCATAGCACCCCACTCAGGGTTAGGAGGCTGAATACCTAAACCGATAAAGCTCATAGAAGCAATAGATATAATGCTTCGTGCTACTGATAATGTACCTTCAACTATCATAGGGCCTACGGCATTAGGCAATATGTGCCTAAACATAATACGTGCATCACTCGTTCCGCAGCTTATAGCAGCTTCAACAAATTCTTGATTCTTAAGTGAAAGAACCGAAGACCTAACGATTCTTGACATTTTAGGCATTGTACTTATACCTAAAGCCAGCATAAGGTTAGGAATACTGTTTCCGAAAGCTGAAACGAGTGCTATAGCAAGAAGAGTACCAGGAATAGCAAGGAACATATCGCATAAACGCATTAAAACGTTATCTGCAACACTGCCTTCATAATATCCTGATATAGAGCCTATAATTGCACCGCCGCCAAGGGAAATTGCAACAACACCTATACCAACGAACATAGATGTTCTTGAACCCCAAAGTATTCTCTTAAATATATCCCTACCAAACTGGTCAGTGCCAAAAAGATGCTCAAGACTTGGACCTTGAAATCTGTTTGATATTTCCTGAGTAATAATATCTGTTTCATAATCAAGTATAAGCGGTGAGATAAACGCTATAATAACTAAAGCAACAAATATGATTAATCCTGCCAAAGCAAGCTTATTCTTTTTAAATCTGAACCAAATAGAAGCTATTTGACCTCTTCTTTTAACTTCACCAGTAGATTCATCAATTTTGTTTTTGTTTAAAGAAATTTCAGCCATTAGACTTCACCGCCTTTTTCTTTGCTGTTACAAACTTTGCACGCAGACGTGGATCTATATAAGCATATAATATATCTGTTGCAAGGTTAATTATGGATGAAAGAGTTGCAATAAACATAACACAGCCTATAACAATAGGTACATCCTTAAGCCTTATAGACTGAATCATAAGAGAACCTATTCCAGGTATACCAAATACCTGTTCAATAATAATTGTTCCACCAAGCTGCCAGCCCATGTTTACACCAACAAGTGTAACTATAGGCATAAGAGCATTTTTGAATATATGCTTGAATATAACATCTCTTTCTGGAACGCCTTTGGCTCGTGCCGTTCTAATATAATCCATTCTCGACACTTCAAGCATGGAAGAACGCGACATTCGGATAGTATTTGCCAAATAGTTGGCTGCGGCAGTAAAACCTGGCAGTATAAAGTGCTGCCATGAAGTTGCTCCAGAAATCGGAAGAACTCCAAGCTTAACAGAAAAAAGAATAATAAGCATAAGTCCGAGCCAGAAGTCCGGCATGGATGTAAGTATTAATGTTATTGCTGTAATTATATTATCTGTTTTGCTGTACTGCTTAATAGCTGAAACGATACCAAGAAGAACACCTAATATTGATGAAATAGCAATAGCAGTAAAAGCAAGCCTTACTGTATAGCTGAATCTTATGAAAATTTCGTCAAATACAGGGTTTTTGGTACGATAAGAAAAACCGAAATCACCATGAAGGATAATATTTCCTATGTAATTAAAATAACGCTCAAAGAATCCCCCGTTTAACCCCAACTGTTGCCTAAGAGTTTCTACAGCTTCAGGAGTAGCACTGTCTCCCAAAAGAAGAGTTGCTGCATCACCAGGTGTTAAGTTCATGATGGAAAAAAGAATAAATGATATACCTAACAGAACCGGTATGAGCATTAATAACCTTTTAATAATAAACTTTACCATAAGCTATGTCCTTTCGTTCTGTTCAAATTATCCGCACTGTTATATTATCGTATATCTTTGTTAACCCTATTTAATATTTTGACAAGCGGAAAATTCCGCTTGTCAAAATTTATTTTTGTATCAGATTATATTTTATCCTTATATTAGCTCCATGAATAGAAAGCAGGATTATAGTAACCTGAAGGAATAGGAACAACATTCTGAAGGTTCTTATTTATAACAACTGAGTTGAAAGATGTTAAAATCATAAGATACCATACATTTTCCTTATTCATTTCAGCAAGCTGTTTGTAACACTCTAAACGCTCATTATCATCTAATGATGTACGTGCTTTAAGAAGAAGCTCATCAACTGCAGGGTCATTTACACCAGCAAAGTTCTGCATCTGTTTACCGATACATTCGCTATGGAATTTACCCCACATAACTGGGTCAGCATCTGGGAAATCGCCCCATGTTATGTAATAGCACATCTCATAATCAAGCTGTTCCTGTGTCTCCTGAAGGAATGGAGCACGTTCCATAATTTCAAGATTACATCTAATACCAACCTGACGAAGCTGTTCAACTATAACCTGTGATGGGTTTGAATACCATGAGTCAGAAGCTGTTTTAAAGCTTACATCAATACCGTCTGGATATCCTGCCTCAGCAAGTTTCTGTTTAGCCATTTCTGGGTCATAAGGATATGGTTCAAATCCTTCAACAAAACCAAAATATCCAGGTGTTATAGGACCAGGTGTTACTTCACCTACGCCATTCATACCACCCTGAAGTATTTCTTCACGGTTGATAGCGTATGCTACTGCTTCTCTAAGTGCAAGATTATCTGCAAAAGGACCTTCCTGAAGGTTCATTGCTATAACATATGTACCAGCTGAAGGTGCATCAACTATAGTAAGGTTTTCGTTGCTCTGGAAACGAGGTTTATCAGCATTGTTCATACCGATGAAGAAATCAAGCTCTCCGTTTTCAATCATAAGTCCGCCTGATGTTTCATCTGAACAAAGTTTAATTTCTACATTTTTAATCTCAGGAGTTCCCCTGTGCCACTCGTCATAAGACTGAAGAACCATTTTATCTCCTGTTGTCCAGCTTACAAGTTTATAAGCACCTGTTCCGTTTTCAATCATACCAAAGTTTGAACCGTCAGCCTCACATTTTTCATATGTAGCTTTGGAAATAATTGAAAAACCAGGTGTTGCAAGTATCTGGAGAATAGGTTTATATGGATAAGCAAGTGTTAATTTAAGATTGTTATCACCGGCGTCTTCCCAGCTCTGAAGTATGCTGGCACCACTTGAGTTAAGTCCCTGTTGTGTAGCATAAGAAAGTGAGAAGAGAATATCATCCATTGTAAGTGGTGTTCCGTCGTGGAATTTAATGTCATCGCGGATATGCATTGTAAGTACAGTACCATCCTCATTAAAGCTCCACTCATCAGAAATAGACGGAACTATAACTGACTGGTCAGCAGGGTCTTTGCCAACAAGACAGTCATGAAGCATAGCAACAACCATTTGCTCATTAGTTTTAGAACCTGCGCCAGGAGCAATAGTATCAGGCTCTTTTGTATAACCCATAATCAATGAATCCTTCCCACTAGTAGCAGAAGAACCTGATGCTGTGGCACTTCCTGATGCGCCTGCTGACGAACCGCCAGAAGAACCGCATGCAGTTAAACTCAAAAACATTGCTACCGCTAATGCTAACGATATTGCCTTTTTGAAATGCTTCATAAAAATCCCCCTTTTGAAAATATAATTAATAATTACTATATAATAAATTATGGTCGCATATAATTTTTGCAATTATAAAACTCATAATCTATTAACTTTATTAATACATAAACCCCTAATTTATGTATATTGAATTATTACTTAATAACATTTAACTTGTTGAAATATAAAGACTTATCCTTTATAAAAAACAATATAACCTATAAATAACTTTAGATATTTACGATTATATGTATATCTTACATCATGATTTCCACATACAGACTAAAAAAATTTTTTATTTATCAAAAATCGTCAAAAAGTTCATTAAAAATAAATTAAATTAGTATGATTTTACAACTCAATAACAGGCAATAAAAATTATTGATATTAATATAGCATAAATTTTCAATTTTTTCAATTATTTTTTATATTTTTTTCATATATCATAATTAATTTAATTTTTACATAAATACTGAAAAATGAAAAATATTTCTATATTAAATTATGTTGAAATATTTTAAAATATTAATAAAATACAATAAATACTTTTTTATGTGTTTTTTCTATATAAGTAATGTATACTACTTCAAATAATTCAAAATTGTGCCGTATATTCTAACAATGTCGAATTAATATAATTATTACGGAATAAACTAGGTTCAAAATTTCACAATGTATATTTCTATTTGTATTTACAAATATTGTATTTTGGCACCATTATTAATAACGAATTACCAATTAAATACGCAAATATTTTATGTATACTAAGCAAAAAATCTCTCATGCCTTTTCAGAAATTTTCATATATTAAGCGATGCTGCATTGATTTTTATAATTTTTTTGTAATTTAAAATAAAACTTTTATCAAATTAATTTTATATTTTATTAATCAACACTCAAATTGCTTAATTCTCACAGCAAGACAAATTTTTATAAGTAATTAGAAATTCTTATCTTAACTGTTACTTTTACACTGTGTCATACTAACATTTTATTTGTATTTTAATTGTACTGACTCATATATATAAAACATCTGCATCAAAAAATTTTTGGGTGGTATATTTTATAATAGTACTAAAGTCACTGCTGATAATTCTATTTCTTTTGCCTATTATATTGATAGACAAATTTTTAGGTAAAAAGCAGTAATAAAAAACTGTAATGCATTTATATGTTACATTACAGTTTTAATAAAAAATCAAAAATATGGTACACTTTAAATAAATATATGTATTTTTAATTGACATTATATAGTTTCGCTTAATATGCTAATAAAATTTATATTAACTACTTATTACAGAACATAGAGTACTATAACAAACATATAAAAATCATTTGTATTTTCGCTATTTTATTACCTAATAAATAAAAGCTTTTTATCAAATTAATTGATAACCATAAAATTATTTTATATTAATCAATTAGATTTTTTAATTTTAACATGGCTTTTTGAGTATTTTCCCTGCTTGAAAAAGCAGTCAGTCGAAAATATTTATCACCGTTTTTTCCAAACCCAGCGCCAGGAGTACCTATAACACCTGCTGAATAAAGCAGCTTATCAAAGAATTCCCATGAGCCCATATTGTCAGGGCATTTAAGCCAAATATATGGTGAATTTATGCCGCCGTAAAATTTAATGCCAATTTCAGATAGTGTATTTGTAATAATATTGGCATTTTCACGATAGTACATAATGTTTTCTGCAATTTGTCTTCTGCCTTCTTCCGAAAAAACGGCCTCTGCGCCTTTTTGCACAATATACGAAACACCATTAAACTTTGTAGTCTGCCTTCTAAGCCAAAGTTTATTTAATTTCATATCACTAAAAACAAGTCCATTAGGAACTACGGTATATCCGCAGCGCACACCAGTAAAACCAGCTGTTTTAGAAAGAGAGCAAAATTCTATTGCGCACTTTTTAGCATCTTCAATCTGAAATATGCTTCTAGGAAGACTTTTATCAGCAACAAAAGCCTCATAAGCAGAGTCAAATAATATTAATGAATTATTTGATATAGCATAATCAACCCATTTTTGTAATTGTTCCTTATTATATACAGCGCCTGTAGGGTTATTAGGAGAACAAATATATATAATATCAGCCTTAATACTGTAATCTGGCATTGGCAAAAATCCATTACTTTCGTTAGCATCGGCATAAATTATATTTCTGCCATCCATAATGTTTGTGTCAACATATACTGGATAAACAGGGTCTGGAATAAGTACAGTATTGTCTTTTCCTAAAATATCCAATATATTGCCAAGGTCACTCTTAGCTCCATCAGATATAAAAATTTCGTTTAAATCAAGCTCAACATTATTTTCCGCATAATAGTCCTTAATTTTTTCACGTAAAAAATCATATCCTTGTTCCGGACCATAACCATGAAAAGTTTCTGCTTTGCCCAAATCTTCTGCTGCATGTTTCATAGCCTCAACAACGGCATTGCATAAAGGCAGCGTTACATCACCTATTCCCATTTTTATTATTTCCTTTTCAGGGTTTAAATTTGAATATTCAGCAACCCTTTTTGCTATTTCAGAAAATAAATAGCTGTCTTTAAGCTGATTATAGTTTGTATTTGGTATCATTGTTCCTCAACCTCACATTCACAAACAGTTTTTGCTGGGCCTGTCATCATAACTGTGTTATCTGGAAGTATCTTTACTGTTAAATTTCCTCCATCTAAACAAACTTTTACATCTGAATTTTTATCACAAAATCCTGATTTTATAGAAGCGGCAACACTTGCACATGCTCCTGTTCCGCAGGCCATTGTAACACCGCTGCCTCTTTCCCAAACACGCATTTTTATTGTATTTCGGTTTACTATTTCCACAAACTCAGCATTTACTCCATCTTTAAAATATGAATTATGCTCTATTTCTTTGCCATAAGTTAAAAGCGGTGCTTTCTCTGCTTTATCAACAAAAGTAACGGCATGAGGATTGCCCATATTAACTGGTGTTACTTTAACGTCGCCATAAGAAATATGCAGTATTGTAGGGTTATATACAGCACATTTACCCATATTAACTGTTACCTCTTTAACTTTGTCATTATCAGTTTTTAATGTTAAATACTTAATTCCTGATAGTGTTTCAATAGCAAGCTGTTTTTTATCTGTATACCCTTTTTCATACACATATTTACCTACACACCGTATACCATTTCCGCACATAAGCGCCTCGCTTCCATCGGCATTAAATATACGCATTTTAAAATCAGCTATATCAGAATGAGAAATTGTTATTATTCCGTCTGAGCCTATGCCAAAGTGTCTGTCTGACAATTTCATTGACCAATACTGAGGATTATTAAGCTCACCATAAAAATATAAATAATCGTTGCCAAGACCATGCATCTTTGTAAAGTGCATATAAACCCCTCCTGTAAATAATCAAACAAAAAGCATTCATTATAGAATTAACCAGCAGTTTTTTTAATAGAAAGCTTTTGCTCAAACCTATCCTTTCTTGTATCTTTTGGAATAGGTGTAGGATAATCTCCATTAAAACACGCACTACAATATTCTGTGTTTCCAATCATATTTTTTAATTCTTCAACAGGCAAATATCCAAGTGTATCAGCACCTATAATTTTTGCTGTTTCATCAACTGAATACTTACAGGCAATCAGGTTTTCTTCTGAATCAATATCTGTTCCGTAATAGCATGGATGCATAAACGGCGGTGCCGAAATTCTCATATGTATTTCAGCTGCTCCGGCCTCACGAAGAATTTTAACTAAATACCTGCTTGTATTTCCGCGTACTATTGAGTCATCTACCAGCACCACTCTTTTACCGCAAATTTCATCTTTAACAGCGCTTAATTTAAGTTTTACTTGGTTTAGCCTGCTGGATTGCTCCGGCGATATAAACGTTCTTCCTATGTATTTATTTTTTATTAATCCATTGGTATATGGTATTCCTGAAGCTCGGCTAAAACCAAGTGCTGCATCAATACCGGAATCCGGCACACCTATAACAATATCAGCTTTTGCCGGATGGCATTTGGCAAGAATTTCGCCGGCTTTAACGCGGGCTGAATGAACAGAAACTCCATCGATAACAGAGTCTGGACGGGCAAAATATATATACTCAAATGAGCAAAGCTTTTTTTCTTTTATACCACAGTGATTTTTATAAGACTGGATTTTGTTTAAATTGTTAACATCAAATACTAATATTTCCCCAGGTTCAATATCTCTTATAAATTCAGCACCTACAGCCTGTAAAGCTGTGCTTTCAGAAGAAACAACATACATATTATTCTGTGTTTTGCCGTAGCAAAGCGGCCTAAAACCATAAGGGTCTCTTGCACATATCAGCTTTTGCGGCGACATAAGAATTAAAGAATATGCCCCATCTAAAATATTCATTGCTTTGCTTACAGCTTCTTCTATTGATTTTGAATTAAGGCGCTCTTTTGTTACTATATAGGCAATAGTTTCTGTATCGCTTGTTGTGTGGAATATAGCTCCGGATAACTCTAATTCATCTCTAAGCTCCGCGGCATTAGTTAAATTACCATTATGAGCAATAGCCATTCTGCCCTTTTGATGGTTAACAACAATAGGCTGACAGTTATTTCTGTTATTTCCGCCTGTAGTACCATATCTTACATGGCCAACTCCAATTTGGCCTTTTGGCATTGATGAAAGTATATTTTTTTGAAATACTTCCCCAACAAGACCTAAGTCTTTATGTGCCGTAAATACACCATCATCATTAACAACAATACCGCAGCTTTCTTGACCTCTGTGTTGCAGAGCATAAAGCCCAAAATATATAATTTGCGAAATATCACATACATCCGGCGAAATAACACCAAATACTCCGCATTCCTCATGAATACCCATATTTACACCTCTTATATTTAAGTGGTAAAACCATAACACTAGGTCATGGTTTTACCTAAAAATAATTAAGTTTTTTGTAATATTTCCATAAATTTATCTTTTGTAAGAATTACTTAAACCATAAAACCAATACCAAAAAATCACACAACATATTTATCTCATTAGGAAACATCTTACAAAAAACAATTATTATTAAATTAATTTAGCCTAAAACTAATTACTTAACGCTAAAGAGCAACTCACCATATGTTGGGAATGGCCAATATTTCTTAGCAGTTAAAGTTTCGGCCTCATCACATGCTGTCCTTAAATTTTTCATTATATCAAGCAGTGAATCACGTATTGCGGCAGACTCATCAATTACATTTTCTATTGAGCATATTCTGCCTGTTTCTTTTTCCAGTTCATCTGTGTATTTATATATTTTTTCTGTAATTTCAGATAACCTTTTTACTATGCTGCTTTCATAAGAAACAGTAATATTGTTATCAAGTGCTTTCTTAAGAGAAGCTGTTTTTGCCATATCGTTTATATACTCTTCAACTGCCGGAGCTATTTCGCATCTTGCCATATTAACCATTGTATTGGCTTCAATCACTATAGTTTTGCAGTAGTTGTCAAGAGTAATCTCACAGCGTGAATTAATTTCAGCCTCTGACATTACTTTATGGCTTGTAAGCAAACCAACATTTTTCTTATCCAATAAATGAGGTATGCAGTCTGCTGTTGTGCGGTAGTTAAGAAGCCCTCTCTTTTCAACTGCTTCCTTCATCCATGCATCGTCATAACCGTTGCCGTTAAATATAATGCGTTTGTGGTCTTTAATTGTTTTTCTAATCATTTCATGCAATGCTGTTTTAAAGTCGTCTGCTTTTTCCAAACGGTCTGCATATATCTTAAGGGACTCGGCCACAGCAGTATTAAGCATAATATTGGCACATGCTATGCTGTTTGAAGAACCTAACATTCTAAATTCAAATTTGTTGCCTGTAAATGCAAAAGGCGATGTACGGTTTCTATCTGTTGTATCCCTTGTAAACCTAGGAAGTACATTAACACCTAACTTCATTTGTGTTTTTTCCAAGGCATTGTAAGTTGCTCCTGTTTCTATAGCTTCAAGTATTGCATTAAGTTCATCACCAAGGAATATTGATACAACAGCAGGAGGAGCCTCATTAGCACCTAATCTGTGGTCATTTCCGGCTGTAGCTACAGAAATTCTAAGTAAATCCTGATAATCATCAACAGCTTTAATAACAGCACAGAGGAAAAGAAGGAACTGTGCGTTTTCGTATGGTGTTTCACCAGGAGAAAGCAGGTTAACGCCAGTATCTGTTGATATAGACCAGTTATTATGTTTTCCGCTTCCGTTTACACCTGCAAAAGGTTTCTCATGGAGAAGGCAAACCAAGCCATGACGCGCCGCAACCTTCTGCATAATTTCCATTGTCAGCTGATTATGGTCTGTAGCCACATTGGTAGTTGTGTATATAGGCGCTAATTCATGCTGTGCAGGAGCTACCTCGTTATGCTGTGTTTTTGCCAAAATTCCCAGTTTCCAAAGCTCATTGTTAAGGTCTTCCATGTATTCCGCAACTCTTGGTTTAATAACACCAAAGTAATGGTCGTCCATTTCCTGACCCTTAGGTGATTTAGCACCAAAAAGTGTTCTGCCGGTAAAAATAAGGTCCTGCCTTTTGTTATACATTTCTTTGTCAATAAGGAAGTACTCCTGTTCCGGGCCTACAGATGTCCTTACACATTTAACATTGTCATTGCCAAAAAGTCGTATTATTCTCATTGCCTGTTTATTAAGAGCCTCCATGGAACGAAGGAGCGGTGTTTTCTTATCAAGAGCTTCCCCGCCGTATGAGCAGAAAGCTGTAGGTATACATAATGTTTTATCTTTAATAAAAGCGTATGAAGTTGGATCCCAAGCTGTATAGCCTCTTGCTTCAAAAGTAGCTCTAAGTCCGCCGGAAGGGAATGAAGAAGCGTCAGGCTCGCCTTTTATAAGCTCCTTACCGGAAAACTCCATAATTACTCCTCCATCAGGTGAAGGTGAAATAAAGCTATCATGTTTTTCCGCCGTAATGCCTGTAAGCGGCTGGAACCAGTGTGTATAATGTGTAGCACCGTGTTGTACTGCCCAATCTTTCATAGCTGTTGCTACAGCATTTGCTAAACTAATATCTAAGTTTTCTCCTTCGTCAATAGTCTTTCTTAATGAGTTATAAACCTCAGATGGCAAACTGGCTTTCATCACTCTGTCATCAAAAACATTGCAGCCAAAAAATTCCGGTACTGTTTTCATACTTAATCAATCCTTTCCAAAAAATTAAAGGCAAAGGTGTCTTAAATGTATAAACCATCAAAGACGCCTTTGCCTTTATAAACTCTGTATTAAAATAAATTTTCTGCCCCTAAAAGCAAATTTTAGGCTTTATATGTTTAATTGCTAACTAAGCTCTAAAAATAATTATGCTTTTATTAAGCTGATTATAACTTAATTTATTTCGCCAACTTACTGGTGAAATAAAAAGAGGCAAAGATACTTGATGTGTTAAACATCATCAGCGTCTTTGCCTTTATGGAACGGATTTTACGCCCTAAATCTTAATTTGTCAACCCTCTTTTTTGTATTTTTATTCGAGCAATAAATTTATAATTTGCTCATTGACAAAATAATAAAATTGCTATACAATGCAACCAACATGAACAAAGGCGTTCATTTTGAAGCAGATTATGTCTGTTTCAAAATGAGCGTCTTTTTTGTTTAATGGAATATATGTATGAAAGGAACGGTTTAATATGAATATAGAAGGTCAAGTACGTATTCCATCCGGCTGTGCCATTGCTGCTGTCATTTCAAAAGAAGGTAAAAAAATGACGGGAGAAAAAATAATAGAAGCAATGAAACCTATGCACGATCGTTCCAACGGTCTTGGCGGCGGTTTTACTGCCTATGGCATTTATCCGGATTATAAAGATTTTTACGCTTTTCACATGTTTTTTAACGACAGAAGCTGTCGTAAAAACTGTGAGGTCTTTTTAAAAGAAAGATTTGAAATTATAAAATCTGAAATAATACCAACAAGAAAAATCCCTTCTATTACAGACGAACCTATAATATGGAGATATTTCGTTACCCCTTTAAGGTCTATGCTTGCATCTCATCAGGTTGACGAAAATGAGTTTGTAGCCCGTACAGTTATGAAAATTAATTCTGAGATGCCGGGCTGTTATGTTTTTTCAAGCGGCAAAAACATGGGGGCATTTAAAGCTGTAGGCTACCCTGAAGATGTAGGTGTATTTTACAGACTTGAAGAATATAAAGGCTATTGCTGGACAGCTCACGGCAGATACCCAACAAATACGCCAGGCTGGTGGGGCGGTGCCCATCCTTTTACACTTCTTGATTATTCAATAGTACATAACGGTGAAATATCATCTTACGACGCCAACCGACGTTTTATAGAAATGTTCGGATATAAATGTACATTGCAGACTGATACAGAAGTAATAACTTATATTATGGATTATCTGCTCAGAAGACAGAAATTATCACTGCAAGATGCGGCCAATGTAATTGCAGCACCTTTCTGGAGCACTATTGAATCTATAAAAGATATAGAAGAAAAAGAACGTCTTAAATTCCTGCGCACTGTATTTTCAAGTCTTTTAATTACTGGTCCGTTTTCCATTGTTTTTGGCTTTAACGGCGGATTAATGGCATTAAACGACCGCTTAAAACTCCGCTCTATGGTAGTAGGAGAAAAAGACGATAAAATATTTATAGCCAGCGAGGAATCAGCTATACGTGTTATGGAGCCTAATGCTGAAAATATATACGCTCCGTCCGGCGGAGAAGCCGTTATTGTAAAAGTAAAGGATGGTGCATTTTAATGGGAATAGAATTCATATATCCTGATTATGAAGTTATAAGAGATTACAACAGATGTACTCTTTGCAGAATTTGCGAAAACCAATGTTCAAACGGAGTACATATCTTCGATAAAGAACATAACATAATGAAAGCAGATGAAACAAAATGTGTTAACTGTCAGCGCTGTGTAGCTTTCTGTCCAACACATGCCATTAAAATAGTTAAATCCGACTGTAAACTGCATGAAAACTCCAACTGGACAAACGACACAATAAACGAGATATATAAACAAGCAAACAGCGGCGGTGTACTTTTATCATCTATGGGTAATCCAAAGCCAATGCCTGTTTATTGGGATAAAATTTTAATAAACGCCTCACAGGTTACAAATCCGCCTATAGACCCTCTTAGAGAGCCTATGGAAACAAAAGTTTTTCTTGGCAAAAAACCAAGCCGCATTGAAAAAGACGAAAACGGTAAAATAATATGTAATTTAGAGCCGCAACTGGAGCTTTCAATGCCTGTAATGTTCTCAGCCATGAGCTATGGTTCTATAAGCTATAATGCGCACAAAGCTTTAGCTTGTGCAGCACAGGAGCTTGGTATACTTTACAACACAGGTGAAGGCGGTCTTCATGAGGACTTTTACGGCTTTGGCGATAACACCATTGTTCAAGTTGCTTCTGGCAGGTTTGGCGTGTATAAAGATTATCTTGAAGTAGGCGCCGCTATTGAAATTAAAATGGGGCAAGGTGCAAAACCCGGCATAGGCGGTCACCTTCCGGGCTCAAAAATAGTAGGCGATGTATCAAGAACACGTATGATTCCTGAAGGCTCAGATGCAATTTCACCAGCTCCACACCACGATATATACTCTATAGAAGACCTTAGACAGCTTGTATATTCATTAAAAGAAGCTACAGAATACAAAAAACCTATTATAGTAAAAGTAGCCGCCGTACATAATATTGCCGCCATAGCAAGTGGTATTGCACGAAGCGGAGCCGATATAATAGCAATAGATGGGTTCCGTGGCGGTACAGGCGCAGCACCTACAAGAATACGAGATAATGTAGGAATACCTATTGAATTGGCTTTAGCCGCAGTAGATAAACGTTTGCGCGACGAAGGAATACGAAACAATGTTTCCCTTGTAGTAGGCGGAAGCATAAGAAGCTCTGCTGATGTAATAAAAGCTATAGCCCTTGGTGCCGATGCCTGCTATGTAGCAACAGCTGCTTTGTTGGCTCTTGGCTGTCATTTATGCAGGACTTGCCACTCTGGAAACTGCAACTGGGGCATAGCAACCCAAAAGAGCGAGCTTGTAAAAAGGCTTTCACCAGAAATAGGCAGCCAGCGTTTGATTAATTTAATGACTGCATGGAAACACGAAATTAAAGAAATAATGGGCGGTATGGGTATAAATTCCGTTGAGGCACTTCGCGGAAACCGTTTAATGCTTAGAGGAATAGGCCTTACGGCTAAAGAGCTTGAAATACTTGGTATTTCTCATGCCGGAGAATAAATAAATATGCTGTATTTTTAAATCCGCTGTTGTTTTAAGGCATAATATTCAATATAACATAAACAACAATTAAACCTCTTTTTAGCGGATGTATAAAAATGCTTGGAGGTGTGAATTAATAAATGCTTATAAATGCAGAAAACATGGACTTTAAAACATTAAATCAAAAAATTCGTGAATGTGGACATGAGTGCCATATAACTGGTTGCTGCGGACAAAGGTTTATAGGTTCCGGCATGATGGATAAGGAAATAACAATTGACGGAATTGCTGGTAATGCCCTTGGCGCTTATCTTAATGGTGCCAATATCACATTAAACGCTAACGCCCAGGATGCCGTAGGCGATACAATGAATGAAGGAACAATAATTGTTCACGGAAGTATAGGCGATGCCGCTGGGTATGCTATGCGTGGCGGAAAAATATACATAAAAGGTAATGCCGGTTACCGTGCCGGTATCCATATGAAAGAATATAAAACCAAAGTACCAGTTATGATTATAGGTGGTACAGCCGGAAGCTTCCTTGCTGAATATCAGGCAGGTGGAATTGTAATTGTACTTGGAATTAACAGCAATGGCAGAAAAATTGTAGGAAATTTTCCATGTACAGGTATGCATGGCGGAAAAATATTTCTTAGAGGCAATACAAATGATATTGTATTTCCAGATAATGTATGTGTAAAGGCTGCTGAAGAAAGCGAATTAAAACAAATAGAACCTGAAATAACTAAATTTTGCAGTATTTTCGGATACGATTTAAAAGAGATATTAAACTCTCCTTACACCATTATAACCCCTGACAGCAAAAACCCATACAAACAAATGTATGTTGCCAATTAATAGTATTTGCACAAAGCGGCTGTAAATTTAAAAATTCAGACTAAATTATACTTTAACCAAAATTGTTTAAAAACCCCAAAATATAGCCATTTAAAATAACCATTAAAAAAATCACCCTTTTGTTTTTATCTGTTTTATTAACAAAAGAGTGATTTTTTGCATAACTAATATTTATGACATATACTTTATACTAAATTCATCGGCATTAATAGGCTTTTCATAAAAATAACCTTGTCCATAATCACAATCTAAATATTCCATATTATTTTTATCTTCTTGTGTTTCTATACCTTCAGCCACAGTTGCTATTCCCAGTTTTTTTGCAAAACGTATTATCTGTTCCAATATAATTTGACGCCGCTCATTATTATCCTGCGAAACTTTACGCAAAAATCCTCTATCCAGCTTTAATTCATCTATTTTCAGCTGATAAAGCATATTAAGCGAGGAATATCCACTGCCAAAGTCATCCATTGAAACTTTAAATCCCTTTTGGTGCAAAGCTTCTATCTGCTGATTAAGAAAATCTATATCACTTGTGGCAACACCTTCCAAAATTTCTAGAGTAATAAGAGAAGGCGGAACATTATATTTTTTTGTAATCTGTTCCAAATGGTTTGGATAATTCCTATCTGAGAACAAAAGTTTTGACTGATTTACAGAAATAGGTATAGGTTTAATGCCTGCATCCATCCAGCTTCTTATTTGTTTACATACTTTCTCTACCATATACATATCCAATTTTAAACAAAAACCGTTACTTTCAAAAAGCGGTATAAACTCACCTGGATATCTATATGAGCCATCTGGATTTTGCCAGCGCACAAGGGCTTCAGCGCCAATTAACTTATCATTTTTAAGGTTATACTTGGGCTGCAAAAACAGTTTAAACTCTTTGTTCTTAAGAGCTAAATGCATATTGCTTTCTATGCTGTTCTTAACTCTAATTTCATCATGCAGCGCTTTATTATAAAAAGCAATATCTTTTTGGTGTGAAAGCTTTATGCTTTGCAAAGCCACCAATGCCTTTTCCCTGTCACCCATAACAGCTACGCCAGAATAAAGGGACAGTTCATAGCTATAGTTTCCATACATAACTGATGCCTCTTTTACACCAGTAATAATTTTATTAAGCCTGTTGCTGACTTCTTCTTTGTCTGTATCTAAAAATACAATAAAAAACGTATCCGCAGAACTGCGGCAGAAGAATTCTCCTTCTTTCAAGCTGTTTTCAACCACACTTTTAATATAACATAATACTTTATCACCATGTGCTTTACCAAATAAATCATTTACACCTTTAAAGTTATGTATGTTTAATGCTATTGTACTATATTTTTTTTGGCTTTTTTGCAGTTCAATAAAATTTTGATCAAACTTCAACTCATTTTCAGAGCCAGTTACTTGGTCCCAATAGGCCAAATGAAGCAGGTTTTTTATATTTCCCCTAATCTGTTTATAGCCAAAGTATAACAAAACATTAAACAAAATAAGTACTATTATTAAAACGGCTCCAATAATACTGTATATGTTCTCCACTGAAAGAGAATAACTCCAAATTCTGCTGGCACAAAACAGATACCAACCGTTTAAATCAAGTGATTCCAAATAAAAATGATATTTAGTATCTAAATATGTAAAATCACCAAATATATTTTCATTATTTACAAGAGCCTCTTTAGTTTTCTCTTTTGTTTTATCAGATAAATATGGTACTTCAAAAATATTATTATACGGCTCTTTTATAATTGACCTTTCTGAGCGAACCAGAAAATCTCCTCTAGAACTAATAATATGAATATATCCTTCTCCGTCCATAACGGAATTTATATTTGCCACATCAGTAAAAATCTCAATAGTATCATTTACGGCTATAACACCTATAATTTCGTTATTGTCATATACCGGCACAGCATATAAAAACAATTTACCGTTATAGTATTGGCTGTCATACATCTTAGAGACTGCATTCTTTCCATTAAATGCCTGTCTTATGGCAATCTGTGCGTATATATTCAAATCATCTAATGTTATATCATTTTCAGTGCCATATCCCATTATATTAGTAATACTGCTTCCGTCTTTTTTTATGTATGCCAAAGTAATAAAATCATTTTCGGAATTAACTTCTGTAATTACTTCTTCTATTAATTCTGATTTTAAATTTGTAACTCCAGCAACTTCTAAAGTTTTTGACAATGAATTTAAAATCTGGAAATTTTTATCTATCTGTTTAGATATTACATCTTTATATTGCTGCGTTTCCTCCTGCATTTGGATGTGGTCAGCTTTATGTGCGGCATTTCCTAAATATGCTATAAGTCCTATACCTGCCAAACTTATTACAATACTGCTGATAATAGTAATTATTGTAATTTTCATCAGCTGTTTTTTCAGTTTGTTTTCGTCCATAATATCTCCTACTTTATATCAGATTACTTCACTCTATACAGCATTTAATGTTATTATCAGCCAAAGAATTCTTTTAAAATCCTGTCTTTAGCTTCCCAGTCCGGCATAGGTACAAAAAAGCAGAATCCTTGAATTACATCGCAACCTATAGCTTTCAGTTCCTCAGCCTGTTCATCAGTTTCTACACCCTCAGCTAATATTGTCATATTTAGGCTATGACTAACCTGAACCATAGCCCTTAAAATAGCATTACCGCTTTTTGAAAACATATTGTCAATAAGCCCTTTATCGAGCTTAATTCCGTCTATTTGATATTTCTGAAGGTCATAAAACGATGTAAAGCCCTCTCCAAAATCATCCAGTGCAATACTTACGCCGTATTTTTTCAACTCCATAATATTGTTTTGAATTTGAGGAATATTTTTTACATAAGCGCTTTCTGTTATTTCAAAAATAAGCAATTCCTTAGGAAAACTATACTTATTTATAATATTTTTACATTCTTCAACAAAATTGTCTGCTGAAAATGTTTCTCTTGAAAAATTACAAGATATAAAAAATGATTCTACTTTATTTTCTAAAAGACTTTGCAAAAATTTACAGGCTTCTTCCAAAGAATAATAATCCAGTTTGCTTATACTTTTTTCTTTCTCCATTAAAGGTACAAAAACATCGGGCATAATAATACCCTTTTGCGGATGATTCCATCTGGATAAAGCCTCTCCTCCTACTATTTTATATGTGTCAGGCTCAATATAAAATTGTATGTACAGCTGAAATTCATGCCGCGCAAAAGCCTGCTCAATATTAGATTGAAGCAGTCTTTTTTCTGCAAAAGAACGTAAAGTTTCTTCAGAGCAGATTAAATACATTTTTTCTTCTTTTTGAGCTATACGTGCGCATTGCATAGAATTAAAAACAATTTCTTTAATATTCCTGTCGCCTGACTTAATTGGGTATATACCAGCGCTTACGCTTAAGGCAAAGGGTTTAGAGTTTATTTTTGCGTATGCATTAATATCTTTAAAAACTGAGCAAACCCAGCTGTCCAAATTTTCAGTATTTTTCATATATTTTAATATGACAAATCCGCTGTAAGACACTTTTGCCAATATATCATGGCCTGTTACATGTTTTTGAAGAATCTGTGCACAAAACTTAAAAAAATCATCTACTTCCTGACTGTTTCCAATTCTATGCAATCTGTCTGTATCAATGTATAAAAATACATTTTGATAAAAAACCTTTTCTTTATTGCTAATAAGCTGTTGAAATTTGCGAGTTAAATATTCTGTATTTCCAAGGCCAGTCAGTTCGTCTGTTTCTATGTACTTACGTACTATTTTTAGCCTATTTTTATATTTGCGCACTACGCAAATAATGGTACAAACTAATATTATAATTATAAAAGACAATGTATACACTGTCAAATTATTAGATGTTCTATACTGTATATTTTCAGTAGAACTAATTAAAAGACCACTAACTTCTTCTTGCGACAAATAGCTTAAAAACTTATTTAACTCTGATTTGAAATCATCCGGAGCTGTATCAGTGTAACAGATGTAATACGAAACTGTATTATTATTAATAACCGCATTAAATATTTCTTCTTTTTGCGTATTTTCAACAAACTCATCGCCTTTTATACACCCTGATACAATATCAACCTGTTTATTTTCAGCAAGGTGCTTTCGGTTGTCACTAGTACCACCTTGATAATAAAGCACTTCGAACCGGCTTTGATTAGAGAACTCTTTAAAAATCTGCGGTATTACTCCTTTATATGTTTCTGATTGACTGTCATAATACTCCAGCGGATACGCGTCCGGATTTCCGGCAACATATATAATTATTTTATCTTCCACTGTTTTCTCCTTTTATTTAACCTGATACTTCTTTTTTTCGCTCAAACAATGACATATTTTTACCTGGGCATGCTTCTTTTATATTTTTTATTTCTTCTTCAAAACTCTCCATCTGCCCGTCTGTATCATTTAAAACATTAAAAATTGTATTTCTAAGGTTTACAATCTGTTCCTGATACCGCTTTAGCTCCTGATGCTTTTTGTATAAATCACTCTCAAACTGTTTGCGAGCCTCATTTTCTTTTGCTTCTGTTTCTTTTTTCAACTGTTCTGCAAAACGCTTTGCTTCTATAAGTGTTGCGGCAACTACTGATTGTTCACCTTTTTGTTTTTCATATTGCCGTTTAATATCTTTAAGTTCTTCCTCCAAAATATGTATTCGCGATAAATACAGCTCTTCGTTCTTTTTAAGCTGTTCATCTTTTTCCATCAGCTTAGATGAAAATTCTTCCTCAACTGAGGCTATGTACTGATAAACACTTTCTTTTTTATACCCAAAAAAACCTTTTTTTAATTTTTCAAGCTCCATAATATACCTTCCTTCTATATTACTTAAACTCTATCCTTTTACGTTCAATTTCTCCCCACGAATGTTTTTTATTTTTGTAACCAATAATCGCTGAACTTCTTGTCCATGCCAAAATAAACCTAAGGCATGAAACTTCTAAAACACAAAGTCCAACAGCCTTTATAACATCTGTAACAGCCAACTTTAAATCTATTGTATGTATACGGGAGAAAAACGCCGTTAAAGATAAAATAGCTGAATACATTACATATATAAAGAAAAATAAAATCATAAAAGGCACATTAATTAAATCAACTGCAAATGCTAGTAATATTGTAAAAATACCAAAAATTTCAATGTACGGCGACAAAAGCTCATAAATAAGAAAATACAAATAAGATATAGAGCCCACCAGGCCATATTTAAAATTCATAAACATTTTTCTGTGCTCTAGCATACTTTGAAACAGGCCTATATGCCATCTTCTTCTCTGTTTGCATAAGTCCGAAAGCTTTTCCGGTGCTTGAGTCCAGCATATAGCGTCAGTTGCATAGCGTATTCGGTAAGGTATATCATGTTCACGGCAAAAAACATGCAGTTTAACAACTAATTCCATATCCTCACCCATTGTATTTACATCATACCCGCCTGCATCTACCACAACACTTTTTTTAAAAAGTCCAAATGCTCCAGAAATAATAATGCTGCCATTAAACTTATCAAACAGAATCCTTGCCGCAAGAAACGAGCGGTCATATTCCAAAACCTGCATACATGGCAGTATTTTATTAGGCATTCTATAAGATATAACTCTGCCATCTTTAATTTCTGCACCATTGCATGGCCGAACCGCACCGCCTACGGCTATAACATTACCTTCTTCAAGTACTGGATTTACAATTTTAGTTAATGAATCATACTGCAAAACAGAATCCGCATCCATACAAATAAAATAAGGATATTTAGCGGCATTTATTCCCATGTTTAAAGCGTCTGCTTTTCCGCCGTTTTTCTTTTTAATAAGAGTTATAGGCACTTTATACTCATACGTTTCATAAATTTCTTCTTCCTGCCGGCAGTAGACTTTGCGCTGTATAGGCCGATTAACAATGTGCATATTAAATGCATCACAAACTGCTTTTGATGTATTGTCGCTGGAGCCATCGTCTACAACTATAATTTCGTAAAGCTTGTATTCAAGGGCAAGCAAAGAGTGTATGCTTGCTTCTATTGTTACTTCCTCGTTATACGCTGGAACAATAATGCTTACTGGCACATAGTATTCTCCTGACAGCTCATTTTTTAATTTATTCTGGCGTTTTAGTTTATAAAGCATTGATGACCCAACAGCTACTGACAAGAACAAAAAACTTGCATAACCAACCATATAAATAATATAAAATATACCAACATAATTAAAAAAAGTTTTAAATACGTCTGTCACTGTTTGCCACACCCCGCTTTTTGAAGCTTTCTAGACTCCAAACGATATGTCAACATTTCTCTAGCGTACCTGTCACTTCCGTTAATAATGTCAAATAAAGCATTGTAATTCAAATGTTGAGCATCAAGGCTTTGTGCCGCCTGATAGCGTATATACCAATTAGGGCTGTGTATGGCTTTTTTAAGAGCTTTTATTACATCATCACCGCTGTATTTTTCTAAGGCCGCAACAGCAACTGTAGCATACTCCCACTTTGAAGGTTCATTATTCGACACGAAATTAAGTATGTATTTAAGCGCAGGCTCATAATAATATTTACCAAAGTATCTTATGGCTGAAAGTCGTACTTCTTTTTCAGCAGTTTCGTCAAGCATTATTGATAACATTTCTTCTTTATAGCTCCCTGTTTTAAAGCGAATGTAGTTTAATACTGCCAGTTTAGTATGCTCCGAAAAACTATTTAAGTTTTTCCATAAAGTTGTAATAAGCTCATTGTGATTTCCTGTAAAAGAAAGCATACCTTCTGTAAGTATTTTTTCGTTAATGTAAATCACCCCGTCATCCTGTGCTCTAATGGCTGTTATAATATGCTCTGTGTTTCCTATATTATATAAGGCACTTAAAGCGTTAATACGGCAGTAAAGGTTATCCTTTTTTACATAAGAGAGCAGTATATCCTGTAGTGAGTCTATAGGCATTTGCTTTTTTGCAGCGTAGTTTGCCAAAAAATATGTAAAATACCCTGCCTGCATATTTTCCCTGTGACTATATAGCATGGCTAAGTACAAAATAACAGGCTGTATTTGACTTATGTATTTATTAACTTCCTTTTCTTTGCCATTATTTATAGCGTCTTTTAATACTTTTTCAAAAGCAATAAGATTATTAATTCGTCTGAGTCTGTGCTGCATATAGCTTAAATGCTTCTCCTGAATTTTTCCGCTATCTTTTATGGCATTAAGTTGAATATCTACCTGCTTTCCGATTTTTTCACAGCGCTTTTTCAAACTTGACTCATTTTGTTTTAAAAGTATGTTGTATATTATATTAAATACAATCATGCTTACACATACGGCGCCGTAAATATAAATTATTGATTCAACTTTCATATACAGCCCCCCTGTGCCGAAGTTTTGGCTATTTATTTGACCAGTAATCCTTAATCATATAATAGGATTTTTTAAGCCTTTCATGGTATGTAACTTTCCTTCCCCAGCCTTTAAGCTGAAACGGCTCCATATGTATTCTATATTTTGTGTTCTCTTTATCTGAAATTCCCACAAACATTGCATTTATCTGAATGTTCTCAACTCCATAACACTCATAATAGTCATCATGAATCATCATTTCAGAAGGATTTGAGAAATTAAGCATCTGCCATGGAATTTTAAGCTCTATATATTCGCCGGAAAATATAAAATCTGCCAGTGAGTTAAAATCTTCTGCCTCAGGATTTGCGTTGCCGTAAGTTAACAAACCCGTTTCATAAACTTCCGCAGACGCTTCCCAGTTGCCTGTTAAAAGCGGCGTGGCTGTTTGCAGCATAAGGTTTATTGTTTTAAATGTTGGCGTGTCACTATCTACAGCATCTATATAAGCGTCTCTATTTTCAGTTTCATGCAGAAACATTGCCCGCAGAACTTCATACCTTTCCTGAACCAGCACACGACTGTCGTCCTCTCCATTAATTACAATTAAAAAATCACTTGGTCTTTCAAATGATATATCAAAATTTTCACAGTATGTACTTCCTGTTTTAGGCGTAGTATCTATAGGAATATATAAAATATCTTCTTGAGGTGAAAAGTCTTTTTTATAAATAAGAAAATATATAAACTTTTCATCGTACTTTATAGAAACAGAAGAATTGTTGTTTTTTACAACCAAATCATCCTCGTTCCATTCCGATAAATCGCCATCAACATAACTTATACTTTTTTCATTTCCCGGGTCAAAAGCCAGTAAACCAAAATACTGCTCATTAGTCTGATAATCGCTCCAATATGGAGTATTTAGCAAGTCAACTGCATGCATTGTGTTCCATGTACGTTTAAACCACTCATCCTGCCAAGTGAAAATGCAGCTTCCGGCACAGCCAGCTTCCATAATATCGTTATAGCAGTCAATAATTGCCTGCCCTTGCTCATTTTCGGACATGTTGCCTTGGTTTCTGCCTGTATTGTAATCCCTTTGTGCCATACCTCGGCCTGTTGATACACCATATTCCGAAATAACAACAGGCATTGAGTGGTGCTTAACAATACGTTTTAAATATTCAAGATATGTATTTAGTCTTCCATCTTCGGTAAATGCAAAACCTGATTTAAAATCAAAATAGTTTAGATAGTCAGGATAATACGGATAAACATGATACGAGGCAAAACAGCCGGATATAAATTTATCAGTAGAAGCAATATGCTCCACATCAACTTTAGCGCATTTCATAAAATAAACCGTTATGTCGTATGGATAATCAAAAGGGTCTGTTGTAGGCCAATTAGAAAAAGCTACCAGCCTCTGCTGTTTATACCTGTTTGACTCATACTCAATTATTTTGTCACCAACTTCGCATAGCATAGCCTCAAATGGTGAGGCGTCTTTCGTTGTATACAAGTATGTTCCTTGGTATTGATTGCGCTCTGGATACTTATTATTTGTATAAGCAACTGTAACATCTTCCCACTCAACACCAAGTATATAGCCTATGACCCATTGGGATACATCCTTTCTGTATGAGCCTGAGCCAACGCCATAGCCTAAGTTTAAATTTTTATTTCCATGAAGTATATCAACCACTGTTCGGCAGTCATCAATAAAAGTCTGCCTGAAATCATTGTCATAAGCGTCCCTGTGTGAGTTTTGAACATAGTCATTTATCCATACACCATGAATTAAATACAGAGGTTCTTCTCTGTCTTTGTTATACTCATAAAAGGCATCGTAAAAATCATCTTGCAAAATTGTATATACACGTATTGTGTTTGCTCCCATTTCCTGTATCCATTTAAACCATCTTAAATACGTTTCCTTATCAATAGCATAGTCAGTGGCCCATTTTCCCGGCAGACCTACACCTAAATTAACGCCTCTTATTTCAAAAGGCACTTTTTTTCCGTCTTTTTCCATGTATATGGTATCTTGGTCAGTTGTCATAAATGTGGTAACAGGAACATCTGGTTTTAAATCCACATAAATTCCTAAATTATAATAAGCAATATTTCCCGCAAAAATAAGCAGAACCACCACACATGATATAATTATGAATTTTTTCATGGTATCTGCCTCCTTTGCAGTTAATGGTTAAACTTTTTATTTTTTGATTCATGGCCATATTGTTTAATAATTTCTATATTTTCATCCAGCCATGCACCGCGTTTTGATATAAAATCCTTCATTTGTTCTATAGCCTCCTTGTGGCTTTTAATATTCCTTTCAGAAGGCTTAAGCATATCCATTTCAAATGTATTTTGCCATACTTCAAAATTGCGCTCTACAGCATCGCCTAAATATGCCACTGTATCGTCTATATACTGGTTTAAGTATTCATCACTTAAATATGTTTCTCTTAAATCTTTATAGCGATTAATTATTTCATAATCAAAACGCTCATCTTTCATAAGCATAAAATACCAAACAACATTCTGCATTTGAAAACCTTCATCAGGAAATGCATAAGCGGCATAATTGTTGCAAGCTGAATTAAAATCCCAAATAACCATATTGTATTTTCCGCCTATGTCTTTATAAATATATGTAGAAAGCCATCCAGAATCGTAGTTTGATGTAAATTCGTTAATTATAAAGTAATCAGCAAATGATTGAACGTTTATATCATGTGAGTAGCCATAGTTTTCTGTATCATAGTCGTAAGAATAAAGACTTTTTTCAAAATCCGAAAAGTCCTGAGCAATAGCTTTTGCTAATTCAGGTGTTAATTTGCCAGAACGGGGATATTCAATATCAAACTTTTGTAAATTGCGGTATGTATAGTTTGTAAATGTTTCTATATTTCTAATTTGTGCATGACTGCCCCTATCCAAACGAAGAACATAACCTGTTTTATCTGTGCCATCCACCGGTTCAGATATGTTTACACGGCAATTATCACCATTTGTTATGGTTTCTGTCATAACATAAAGGCCCTGATACTTACCATCAATTATAACCTCGCAAAACCTAACATTAGGCGCATACTCCATAAACTCGCCGGCTATGTTGTACCACATATAATTGCGTATAAGAGATTTATCCAAATATGGGCCATGCAGTGCCCATTCATAATGCGAATCCATTCCAAGCATTTCTTTATTTTGATAATTGCCGTTTTCATCAGTTAAACGAATTAAATAGTTCTTTTTGTCAAAGTACCTTGATGAATTGCCTCTTATTCGTATTAAAATATTGCTTTCCAAATCCGGCTCATCTGACGGATGATGATTTTTAGTTTCATCGCTTATAACATATATTTTAGAAGAAACCATTTCCTCATTTTCTTCTGTTGTAACATAACCCAACTCATTTCCAAATTCATCTGTTATAGGTTGACCAGGAATTGTATTCCCTTCGGTTTCTATTAACACAAGTGGAAGGTGTGTGCATAGCTCGCTGCCGTCACATGAGCATCCTTCGTATGGCTGTCTTGACTCTATATGCTGATGATAACGATTTGAATTAGTTTCACTGTCTAAATTTGCAGCAGCAAATACGGCAAAAACCATAATAATAGCCGCAAATATACCTATAATGGAATACTTCATATTCTCAACCTTTCAAAACCGCTTCCTTAGCCGCTTATTTCATCATTTTGCATTACCATATTGCAGTACTCAATATCTCCTGTTTCGTATAAAGCATCTGTAATACTAACATTGTTTCCGTTGGCTTTTGCTACTTTTTTAGAACGCTCCAATAAACGTTTGCTTATTTCGTATATAAATTCGGTACTGCTGTCAGTTGTGTTTTTTACTCTTAAATCTGCTTTACGTGAAAAATACTGGAATACAACAGCCTCCACACGTTCTTCATTTACACGTGAAGTTCTGATAATCAAAAGTACTCTATTGTCGTTTTTAATTCTTCCAAATACAAGCAGAACAAGAAATGTAAATGCACCGCCTATGCCAGCAACATAAAAATCGCCAACACCACAGCAAATGCCTGTTACAATAGTCCAAAATATGTATATTGTATCACGTGAATCCTTTATTGCTGTTCTGAAACGCACAATAGAAAGCGCACCAACCATACCTAATGAAAGAGCTATGTTATTGCCTATAACAATCATTACCGTTGTTGTAATAACTGTTAAAGCCACAAGTGAAACATTAAATTTTTTGCTGTATATACTGCCCTCATGTGAAATCATATAAGATAAATATATAAAAAACGCAATTATAACAGCTACAGATAAACGCAAAAATATATTTTCAACGTCAAGCTGGCCTGAGTTTTGAAACATTTCAAATATCAATTTTTTCATAAACTGCACCTCTTTATAATTTGAATTTAAGGCTCGCGCTTCTTGCCAAGCAATATTTGCTTACAGAAATTTCCGATTTATTAGCCTCACTAACCAAGTTTTTAATATAACTTAGTAAAAATCCATTATACTTAACCTCTAAAACACCATTAAACATATCTAAAACAGGGTATAAATTAAGTTCAGGTGAAAATAGCTCAAAGCTTGATTCTGTAGCCCTTATATTATAATCAAAGGTTATGCGTATCTTATTTTCTTTTGCAATATATGCTTTTCTTGTATACTCAACAATTGCTTTTGGCTTGTAACAAAACATATTCATAATGCCAAAACACTCTGCCGCAAAAGGCTCTTTATATTTTAAAAGGCTGTAATATTTACCTTCAGTCATTTCTATCGCGTCTTTTTTGTTTATTTTAATAGACCTTTTTTTCTGATAAATCCCATCCTTCTGCTTTATTTCAAGCATAGCAAAATCAGATGATGTATCATAAATACGCAGTCTAATTTTACGCCTTACTCCAGCTCCGTCTATTTTTTCATTAAAGTCTTTATTGTTAATTGTGTCAAAATACAAAGACCTGATAGAATATCCATATGTACCGTTATGTAAATCCTTAATCATTACCGAATCCAATAAATTGGAAAGTTTTTTCATGTCAAATAACGTCATAAAGTACTTTTTCTCCTGACGGTACACCTCATTCATATAAATCACCCCAATAAAAAAAGCTGCAAAATCTTTAGTTTTATCATTACTAAAGTTTTGCAGCTTGACAATCGTAGCAATTTTTTGCCGTAGACTCATAGCTTTGCGTCGCCGTTTTTCAGCGGTTTTGCCCAATATAAATTACAAAACAAACTGTCTTAATTATATTTTACATTAAAAATAAATATATTCAAATTAAAATTAAATAATAAAATCGCACTTCATCTGTTTTTTGCCTACTTGCTTAGCTTGGTAAAGAGCATTATCTGTCTTTTTATATAAATCAAAATATGTATATTCATTTGAATCTGCAAAAGCTACACCAATACTGCAGTTTACATCCAAATCAATATCATTCCATCTAATCTGAGGTATTTGACTTAATAACTCGTTGCCATAATTACAAAATTTATAAACATCCTTTGTAACCAGTAAAGCAATAAACTCATCTCCGCCTATACGCCCTATTCTGGTACCGGAAGGCGCCGTATTTCGCATAATATTAGCAACTTCTTTTAATACATGGTCCCCGGCAGGATGACCATATCTGTCATTTATATTCTTAAAGTCATCCATATCAATAATCATCATTGCCAAAAGGTCGCCGTTTTTTAGATTTTTCAGCTCTCTTTCACCATAATACTCTGTAGCAGTTTTATTAAGAAGCCCTGTGAAAAGGTCTCTTCTTATTTCCTCTTCCAGCTGAGTAATCTTTTCTTTAAGCTCAGTAATATCAGAAAGTATTCCTATGCCAATAGTCGGCTCGCCATTGCTGTTTTTTTGAGTTATTATTCTAACTTCAAACCATCTGCTTTTTCCTGTAGACAGTGGAAAAAACAATTCATATTTTTGAAAGTTAACACCTTTTTTTATATTCTCTATACAATCTATAAGTATATTTTTCTGTTCTTCATCTATGCTATCTAAATTTTTTATTTGTTGGCTGAAAGAAGAAATAAATTCCGGATAATCAAAGTAATCCTTTATTTTTTTTGAAAAACATATACAGTCATCTTTAATGTTCCATTCAAATGTAATATAGTCGCCATTTTCATGTATAAGCTCGTACTGCTCCAAAGACATATGCAAACTTCGCTGAGAATCTTCCAATTTACTTTTCATGTCATCCAGCATTTTGCTTTGGGAAATTTCAAAGCATATATCTTTATATCTGGCTATATAAATTATAACACACAAACAAGCTGTAAACGAAAAATTAATAATTGCCGTTACATTTGATGTACTGCTTAAAAAAATCATGAATATAATATAGCTTAATGCTAAATTTATTATTTCATAAACCGGTTTCATTGCCAGTAATGAAGAAAAAATAATAAATGCTGTTATAATTGTTATATTAGTAAATCTTTCGTTAGTGCCTGTTAGGTATACTTCAAATGCATTAATAAATGTATACCAGAATAAATATACACTGCCTGTAAGCATATATAACTTACGCCTTGTCTGCACGGACATTTTAAAAACAAAATCACTTACAAGAAATCCAATACTGCAAACTAAACAAAAAATATAAAAACCCAAATATATTCGGCTATTTAAAGTTGAAATATTTGAATCTGTAAAAATTATCAGCCTTGAAATATTAAATATTTGGGCAAACGCCCCAAATGCAGACCATGCACGAAGTATAGTTCTATTTATAGCAACAGATTTGTCTAAAACATCCATTTTTGACACATTTGTTCTAAACAAAGAGTTCATATACCACCTTTAAATTCTAAATGATATCACAATTTACAATAAATCTTAAACCAATGCTGTCAAAATAAAAACAACTTCTGTTTTTCTGAAGAAAGTTTTATCCACACCTGATGTTTTTCTGATAAAAAACACAACTTAAGCTGGTTTTTTCTCAAAATTTATATAAGATATAGTACATTAGCGAATTATAAAAGTCAATTATTTTATTAAAACAACTTTAATTTTTATACCCTTTATTCAAATTGAATAATGTATATTAACACTAAAAACAACTACATGAATCAAAAAATGTATTTTATGATATTAAAAATAAACAAAAGTGGCGTTGTTTTCACTACACCACCTTACCTTAAAATAAAATATTATAAAGAATGTTTTTTATAATTTCATAATATTTTTATATAATTATATTTTTAAATTTTTACCGAATATAATAAATCAATATTTAAAATATATTAATTATAAAAACCTATTGAATAGTTAATGAATAATAAATAAATGCAAATATATTTTTAATTTTAGCATATCCGAAAATATAAAAACCAATTTTAAACTGGAAGAACGTTGAATAATCATTAATCATTCTTTTTTATGTATTTTTTCAATAAGTTCGTAGCCCTAGTTTGTGATATAGAAAGAGCTTTTGCCACCTGCCGCGTTGTTTTGTATTTTTTATACGCCTTAGTAATAATTTTGGACTCATATTCTTCTATAGCTTCATCAAAAGTTGAATTTAAAGCTATATCTTCTCTGCTATTTTCATTTTGATAAGTAAAAACATCTGACGGCAAATCTGATGGTTCAATTTCAAAATTCTCAGTAATTACCACCATTCTCTCTATAGTATTGCTAAGTTCTCTTATATTACCCCTCCATGCGCTAGACTTTAGTATATCAACAGTTTTAGGAGCTATTTTATGTGATAAGCTATACTTTTTTGAATATTTATTTAAAAAATAAAATATCAGTGGTTCAATATCTTCCTGTCTTTCTCTTAAAGGCGGCAAATATATTTCAAACACTTTTAACCTATAATATAGGTCCTCTCTGAACAAACCTGTTGCGCATAATTTCTGAAGGTCACGGTTAGTTGTCGCAATAATTTTAATATCTACCTGGACCGGTTTATTTGAACCTACAGGGAAAAATGTTTTCTCTTGTATCACTTGAAGTAATTTAGCTTGGATAGCATAAGGAATTTCCCCAATTTCATCTAAAAGCACAGTACCACCTACAGCCGTTTCCAAAAGTCCCTGCTTACCGTTAGCATTTGCACCTGTAAAAGCGCCTTTTTTATAGCCAAAAAGTTCTGATTCCAATAAATCAGCAGGAATTGCCGAAAAGTTAATGCTTACAAATGGTTTATCCTTTCTTGGACTGTGGTCATGAATATATTTAGACAACATTGTTTTGCCAGTTCCAGACTCTCCGGTAATTAAGCATATAGAGTCTATATCACTTAATTTTTCTGCAATTCTCAGGCATTTTTTCATAGACTCGCTTACACATATAATATCCGAATAATCAAAAGGGTTTTCTTCATAATCACTATGTATTAAAATATTATCAAAAAGTTTATCTCGCACACTCATTGCCACAAATTTTATTTCACCGTTTTCATCAAAAATAGGCGTAGCAATATTAAATAGTTCAACCCCAATGTTGGAATATTGGCGAATGGCATATATTTTTTTGCTTTTGTAGACTGTAGGCAAAACAGAAGGCTCCCAAAATTTAAGCATTTCATAAAAATTTTTACCTATAATATCTTCCGGATTAAGGCCATAATGCCTCTTTACAGCTTTATTGACGTAAACAATTTTATAATTGTTGTCATACACCCAAATTTCGTCATATAAATTGTCTATAATATTAAAAAAGTCGTCATAATTCAAATCATGAGTCATAACTCTTCATCCCTATCCTAAGTTAATCACTTATAACACGCCAATATACAGAAAAAATGTATATAATACCAAAATAACTTTAATACTTTATTATCCCAAAAATATATACTAAAATCAATGTCCTTCACTAAACCGAAAGCCTAAAGGCATAGGTTTTACATACCCATACCTTTAGGCAGATTTTACCTGTAAATTATATTATGATTATTATTTATAAGTGTCATTTACAGGCCAAATTTAGGAATACAGTTTTTTTATACAAAAAACAAATTATAAACTAATTGTACATTCCTTTACAATATCACAAACAGCAAACTTCTTTCCGTCTGACATACCAGGAATTATTTCGTCAGCTCTATCCAAAAGTTCTTCTCTTGTAAGTATTTCGTTTGGTTCCTCAAGCCACTGACGTGTTATGCCTACACTGTTAAGCTCAATCCAAGCACGCTCAACAATATTATCGCAGTCAATTTTATAACCCATAGCTTTTGCCACAGCAAGCACAGCAGGTGAACAGCCTAAATCCCTTCCTGGAATTAAACCTATGTCAAGGGCATCAATAATGTACTCGGCAAAATCCCTTTTAACAGCAGTTATAGCCGGATAATCACTCTTTACTGTTTTTGCGTATATTCCTGAGTTATGTCCTGTTTGGCCTGCACCATAAGCACGATTGAAAATTCTTCCGTTTGTTTCAAAAACAATCATTCCTATACCTACTGAAACTTCAGGACCTGCAATACCAATTAATACATCGCCTTTTTCTTTCATAATCTGGAACATTCCTGGTGCCATAATAAGTATTTCTTCCATGTTAACAACATCCAAAACTTCAGAGCCTGTATTGTTGTTTGCTATTCGGCCTGTTATAGTTTCTGTTTCATCAAGTATATTCCTTGGGAACCTGTCATTACGGTTAGGGCCGCGGTAAAGTCTTTTTCCTGGATGCAAAGCGTCCCATTGTTTCATGTGTGGTTCTTCGTCAAGCAGTTCCTTGGAGTATGGCATTTCGGAAATCTGCATAAATCCCACATCTTTATTTATAATTCCATAATCGCAAGATGCAATAGCCACTACTGCAAAATCGAGCATAATTCC
>CALWEX010000004.1 GCA_944377425.1 uncultured Clostridia bacterium | reverse complement strand
AACTTATGATAGAATACGGACTTGGTGTTTCAATACAAAAAACATACTGTATTAAGCGTATTGACAGTGATTATTTTTCAGAAAATTAAATAAATTATAGGAATAAATAGTATTTATTAGTTTTTATGAGGGGACTCATTATGTTAATAGAAGATTATATTAATGATTTACTGTGTTCTGTTATATCTGAGTATAGCCGTGCTAATGGAAAATTAACTCAGAAATTAGTTTATAAAATTACTTCTAAATTATCTACACAGTCTGTTAAAGCTGTGTTTGACGGAATAACTTATTTTCAGGCTTTAAAAGCTATTAACGAAGTTGGAAATATTGTTATGCAAAATGATGAAAGCCAAGAGAGCACAGCTATTGTATATTCAGGTGCATTGAATATGAATCCTGCATTTGTTGCCTTAAAATCTGAAGGTGATAAAACATATATTGCGGCATTTGCAAAAGAAGGGATAATTAAACAGCATACAGCGCAAAAAGCTATAAATTCTATTTTTAACAGTATAAATAAGAATACTTAATATATGCAGTGGAAAAGTATTGTGATACAAATAAAAAACAGTTATGTTTAAACTTATAAAAATTTATAGATAAGGTACTATTAACCAGCGAACAAATGGTTTATTATAATAAATAGTTTATTTTTTATATAAGAGTTTTGTAAGGAGTAGAATGGGGGAAATCTATGCATGTTAAAGGTGAAAAAAAGCCCAGTGAGAATGAGATTATAAAACTTACAAGCTATATAGTTCATAAACATTACTGCGAAAATGATGTGGAAAGTGTAATATCTCTAATGGATGATGATATTATTTGGCATGGTGATGGAAAAGACGAATATGCCATAGGCGCTGAAAATGTAATAAATATTTTTAATAAGTTTAAAGGCTGTATTCCTAAGTGCAATATTTCAGATGAAGAGTATAATGTAATTGAAATTTCGCCAGGGTCATATTTGTGCAGTGGGCGTATGTGGATTGAAACAGACAAGTCTACTAATGTATATATTCGTGTTTATCAATATATAACATTAGTTTTTCGTTGGAACGATAACGGCATTAAATTCTGTTATGCTAATATTTCAAATACTTGTAAAAATATTGGGTGTGGTAAAAAAGATATTGAGTTTCCAATTAAAATGTCATATTCGGACTATATCTACTTAACTAAGAAAAATGAAGAACAAGAAAAGAAGATTGAAGAACAGAAAAAGAAAATTAATGAGCAGGAGTATTTGCTTCAAAGTTTAATATATACTGATAGCCTGACTGGATTAAATAACAGAAATAAATTTAATTTGCTGCTTAACAGTGATTTTGATGAAAAATTATCAGTGCTTGGTATAGCATATTTTGATTTAAACGGACTTAAGAAAGTAAATGATATTTTTGGTCATAGTGCTGGCGATGAGTTTATATGTCGTGCCGCTGAGCAAATACAAAAGGTATTTTTTGGCAAAACATACCGAACAGGCGGAGATGAATTTGTGGTAATAGATGTTGATTTGAACGAAGCCGAGTTTAGAAGCGCTGTGTTAAGCGTAAAGAAACAAATGGATGAAAATAATATCAGCTCTGCTGTAGGTATTTCATGGAGAGACAAAAATTGCAGCCTTAAAGAACAGGTGGAAGAAGCTGATAATAATATGTATAAAGACAAAAGACATTTTTACAGTTCAAATAATATTGATAAATAGAGTTATACATAATAAGTATATAAAAAAGAATATCAACAGCTTTAAAAACAAATGGCTTTGCTTCATTAACTATACTGGAGCAAAGTCTTTTTGTTTATTTATAAAGCTTAAGATTTTTATTAAACTTTTTAGTCTGCCTTAAAGCTAAAAATATTAAGTTTAAGAAAGCATATAGATTTTGGATTTATAGCAATAAATAGTAAGATGGAATTTTAATTAAGAAAGTTATATATGTTTTATAATAAATATTAGAGCTTGTTTTATATATTATGACATAAATTTTGCTTAAAATTGCTTTTATTTGTTTAAGTATATATTGATGTCCTTAAAAAAGTTTGGATTTAATTATTAAATTTTATGAAAATTTGTATAGCGTTGACAAATTTTTAGTTGAGTTTTATACTCGAATTAAAGTTATTAATTTTATTTTCTTATACGGCACGGAGGAGTTACTATGAAATTTTCTACAAAAGCGGTTGTTGTAATAGGTGCTGTGGGTGTTATGGCAGGCAGTGCTATAGGCGCACCTGTGCTTGAGGACGTTACTGCTAAGTTTAATGCTGGAATACGCTATACATTAAACGGTGAAGAAGTATTGGAAGGTACTGGTGGCCTTGTATATAACGACAGAGTTTACGTTCCTGTAAGAGCTGTATCTGAAATGTTAGGTGTTAAGGTTGATTATGATGACAGCGGAATTGTAATTTTAGAGCAGGAAGTAAAAGAAGAGGCACAGCCAGATACAGAAGAAAAAGCTGAATTAGTAGAAAAAAGTACTGATATAAAGTTTAACGGCAAAGAATATGAATTTAAAGTTTCTGTTCCACCTGTTGTAGCTGAAAATGTAACACTTAAAACGAATGAAGAAGATAAAAATACAGCATGCATGATTTATTTTGAAAAAGACAAAAATACAGCTATAATCGGCACATATTCATTCTTTAAGACTGACGAGTACGACGCAATGGACCCTACTCAAATGCCTGTACCTACAGAAGTTTTAAGACTTGATGATGTTGTTATAGGCTTTAATGGTCTTCAGGATATGCCTTTTGAAGAAAGCACTGGTTTAGTGCCTGTTATAGAGGAGTATCATAAAAATGTAGGCGCTATGAATGAGACTGTTGTTTTAAAAGCTAAATAAGTAAATAAAGTGTTTTAAATTGCGGCAGAGAATTTATCTCTACCGTTTTTTGCTGTTCGCCTTTTAATTATGTAAAAATAGATATATAATTTTATTAAAATACATAAAAAGAGAGGTTTAATATGGAAATTTATCTTATTGCAATAATTGTTCTGCTTTTGATAGAGCCGTTTATAATTAAGGCTTTAATTAAAAAATCATCAAACAATGATAATTTAAACAATGAAATTAAATCTGTTAAAACTGATGTTGAAAACAGCAACAGCCTGCTTCGTAAAGAGCTTGGGGAAAGTGTTAATATTTCAATTAAAACACTGGGCGGAATATTAAGCGAAAACCAGAAGGATTATGCCGACACACAGCTTACAAACATTAAATTAAACGGTGAAAATACATTAAGGCAGATGAAAAGCATACACGACGCTATGGCTACTCAAATGCGCCAGATGAATAATACAATAGAAGAAAGGCTTAAAACAACAGCTGTAGAAAATGAGAATAAACTTGAGAGCATTAGAAAAACTGTTGAGCAAAAGCTTACATATATCCAAGAGGACAACAATAAAAAGCTTGATGATATGCGTAATGTTGTTGATGAAAAATTACAGAAAACACTTGAAGAAAGAATTTCAAAGTCATTTGAGCTTGTAAACACACAGCTTGAGCAGGTTTATAAGGGCCTTGGGGAAATGCGTTCCCTTGCAACTGGCGTAGGGGATTTAAAAAAGGTACTTTCTAATGTAAAAACAAGAGGTATACTGGGTGAAATACAGCTGGGGGCAATATTGGAAGAAATAATGTCGCCAGAGCAGTACGAAACAAATATTGTAACTAAAAAAGGAAGCCGAAATCCAGTAGAATATGCTATTAAATTGCCTTCTGATGACGGAAAAGGTGTTTACCTGCCTATTGACTCAAAATTTCCTTCAGATGCTTATGTTAATTTAACAGACGCTTATGAAACAGGCGATAAAAATCAGATAAACGAAGCGGCAAAGCTTCTTACATTAAGAATAAAATCTTTTGCTAAAGACATAAGCGAAAAATATATAGACCCACCATATACAACTGATTTTGCCATTATGTTTCTTCCTTTTGAGGGACTTTATGCCGAAGTTGTTAAAATGGGTCTTGTGGAAGAATTACAGAGAATGTATAAAATAAATATTGCTGGACCAAGCACAATGGCGGCACTTCTTAACAGCCTTCAAATGGGATTTAGAACATTTGCAATTCAAAAACGTAGCAGTGAAGTTTGGGAAGTTTTGGGCGCTGTTAAAACCGAATTTAACAAATTTGGAGATGTTCTGGAAAAGACTCAAAAACGTTTGGAAGAAGCCAACAGCGAGCTTGACAAGCTTGTAGGTGTAAGAACAAGGCAAATTCAGCGTAAACTTAAAAGTGTTGAAAGTTTAAGCACTGATATGTCTGAGAGAATGTTTATTGATGTTAGTCAGGACGTAATATCAGATGAAGAAAAAGAATAATCTAAACAAAAGCGTAAATAGCTGTTTTTGGCTTATTTGCGCTTTTTTATTTAGAACAAAACCAATGAAAAATATTTTACTTTTTTATTACAAATAACTGGTGTAAATTGACATACATAGATAATCAAGGTATAATTATTATACATAGAATATCTAAGTATAATTTAAATTAAAAACTTAAAAGGGGGCTTTTTTATGGATATTGATAAAGGCCTTTTAGGCGGAAGCACTGTTTTAATGCTTTTATCTCTTATTGAGCAGAAAGACTGCTACGGATATGAAATAATTAAAGAGCTTAAAGAAAGAAGTGAAAATGTTTTTGAATTTAAAGAAGGAACGCTTTACCCTGTTTTGCACAAAATGGAAAATGCTGGACTTTTAAAGTCTTACCGCAAAGAAGCCGAAAACGGTAAACAAAGGAAATATTATTCCATAACAGCGTTAGGTGTAAAAAAGCTTTCGGAAGAAAAAAAGCAGTGGGAGGTGTTCTCTCTTTCGGTTAACAAAGTGATTGGAGGTAAGAGCCATGCCTTTGCCTGATAATTTGCTGTGGGACGAATATTTAAACAAAGTTATTAGTCATGTTAAATTTAAGTATGACCGAAAAGAAATAAAGTGGGAACTTGAAGAACACATGGAGGACATGTATGACGATTTTATCTCTGATGGTATGAATGAAGAAGACGCTAAAAAAGCTGTTATTGACTGTATGGGTGATGCTGACGAAATAGGAAAAGAGCTTAACGAGGCGCATAACAGGATTTTGGGAAATGTTTGGCGTATTTCAAGGATGATAGCCATAATACTTATACTTTTAAGTATTTTGCCTGTTTTTGTAACGTGCTTAACAGTTATTTTTTCTATATTTAGCAGTTACAGTTATTCTTATGATAAAAGCCGTATTGTTTCATGTGTTGAAGTAAACCAAACAGAAAAAATAGATGATATGTATTTAAAGCTTGAAGAAGTAATACTGTACGACAACGACTGTGTTGAGTTGCATTACAAAACTTGGTATCAGCCGTTTTCGGGCAGTGTACGTTGGACATTTGATATAAGCTCTGATTATGTTACAGATAATTTGGGTACAGAGTATAACGGTTACAGCGGGTCAAGCTCTGCTGGAATAATATCCAAACACAACACAGTTATAGAAGGATTTCCTAAAGAAGCCGAAACACTTATTATAGATTACGATTACTGCGGCAGGAAAATGTATTTTGAAGTGCCTTTGAGAGAAGGTGGCAAGGTTTGAGCAGAAAAAAAGAAACCATAATATTTATTGTTATAATACTTGTATTGGGATTTTGGCGCTTTGGCGGCGGGCAGCAGCTCTATTTTTCGCCGGAAAAAGTTATGTATGCATGTGAAAAAGGCCTGCACTATGGGCCTTCTGAAAAAGTACTTCTTAAAAAACAGATGGGAAACAGAGCTATTGTAATTGGTAAACTGAATGATGGAATATCCGTTGTTCATTCCAAACGCTCACTTTTGGGAATGTGGAAATTAGGCGAAGGTTCTGTAACAGGCTATTGGAAAACAGTTGATGATGTAGAAGCGGCGTATTCATCAAGGTTTAGCCTTATTTACGGTGCTGTTAAAAACAAAGACATTAAAACTATCGAAATAGCGGCGGCGCAAGTAAAAGATGGAGAACTGGAAATTTTAGAAGAAGCTAATTGTAATGTAGATGATGATGGGTTCTTTTATGCCAATACAGGTGATTATTATAGCGAAGATGATGGGGTTTATTTCAGAATAGCCTATATTTATGGGTTTGACGAAAACGGTACTTTGATTTATAGTTATAGCTACTGATATAAAAATTTCGGAGATGATATTTTGAAAGAGCCTTTATCGTTATATATTCACATTCCGTTTTGTGTTAAGAAATGCCTTTACTGTGATTTTCCTTCATACAGCGGTTTGGAAAACATACACAGCGAATATGTTAAAAAACTTTGCCACGAAATAAATGAAGGGGCTTATGTTTACAGTGGTTACAGCATTAAATCCGTTTTTATAGGCGGCGGAACACCTACTGTTTTATCAAGTCATGATTTAGGCTGTATTATGGATACTGTATTAAATAAATATGATGTTGCAAGTGATGCTGAAATTACATGTGAGGCCAACCCAGGAACACTTGATTTTAAAAAGCTAAATGAAATGCGTTCTATGGAGATTAACCGTTTGAGCATGGGTGTTCAGGCGTGGCAGGATGATATTTTAAAATCACTTGGAAGAATACACAACAGAGAAACTTTTGTAAATGATGTTGCCATGGCAAAAGATGCAGGATTTAAAAATATAAACTGTGATTTAATGTTTGCTCTTCCTGGCCAGACAATGGATAACTGGCAAGAAACACTGGAAAAAGTAACTGATTTAAATGTACAGCATATATCAGCTTACAGCCTTATTATAGAGGAAGGAACGCCTTTTGGGGATATGCACAAAACCGGAGCATTAAAGGCTGTTGATGACGAAACAGATAGAAAAATGTATGCTTTGGCGAAAGAAATATTAAGTGACAGAGGATATAAGCAGTATGAAATAAGTAATTTCGCTAAAGAAGGCTTTGAGAGCTATCACAACAGTATTTATTGGAAAACAATGGAGTATGACGGTTTTGGTCTAGGCGCTCATTCGTATTTTAACGGAAAAAGGTACCACAATACTTATGATATTCAAAAGTATTTAATAGGCTCAAAATTTGACGATATAAAGGAAGAAACAGAAATTTTAACTGAAAACGACAAAATAAGCGAGTTTATGTTTATGGGCCTTAGAATGACAGAAGGAATAAGCGAAAAAGAGTTTGAAAGACGTTTTAAAACATCTATTGACAGCGTTTATAAAAAGCAGTTAGATGAGCTTATTAATGAAAAGCTTATTATAAGAAAAGAAGGATATATTTATCTTACAGATTACGGAACAGACATAAGCAACTTTGTATTTGAAAAGTTTTTAATTTAATATACTTAAAAGGTTTATTTTTTAAAAACAAGAGTATAATTATATAATGGAACAAACAAAAGCCGGCATAAATATTTTAGAGTATGCCGGCATTATATTTTGTAATAAAATTTGTAATAAAATAATAAAAAAATTAAAAAATCTATTGACACTTTGAAAGATAGGTGTTATCTTATAAGCATGAATTAGCACTCGGTCAAGGTGAGTGCTAACAGAAAGGAAGATGCTGGGATGGCACTTGATGAAAGAAAACTTAAAATCCTTCAGGCGATTATCACAGACTATATCGCTACAGCGGAGCCTGTAGGCTCAAGGACTATAGCCAAAAAATATGACCTCGGCATCAGCTCTGCTACAATAAGAAACGAAATGAGCGACCTTGAGGAAATGGGTTTTATTATCCAGCCTCACGCTTCAAGCGGCAGGATACCGTCGGATTTAGGATACAGGCTTTATGTCGATAAAATACTAAGGCGTCAAAAGCTCTGTGACGAAGATAAGAAAATTGTAAATACAATGATTAATCGCAATGTTAATCAAATACAATATCTTATGGACGAAACCGCAAGGCTTATTTCTAAAATGACTAACTATACGGCTATATTTTCTGAGCCGGTGGTTAAAAATACTAAAATAAACAAAATAAGGCTTATGTCTCTTAATGATACAGACCTTATGATTATAATGGCTGCGGAAGGCAACGTGATTAGAAATAAAATTGTTTCTGTTAATTATATGCCTAATGAATATACGCTTTATGAGCTTTCAACTGTAATTAATGATTTAATGCATGGTGAAATAATAGAAAACATTAATCAGGATACTGTAGATAAGCTTTTTAGCGAGCTTAACGGATATGATGAAATTGCTTCTTTATTAATGAGTTTTATTGATGAGCTTTCCAAATCATCCGGTATGGGCAAACTTCATTTCAGCGGTACAAACAATATGCTGGCTTTTCCTGAGTTCAGTGATGTTGAAAAAGCCAAGTCATTATTTAAAACCCTTGAAAAAACAGATTCTCTTACAAATTTACTTTCAGATAATAAAGGTGGAGACTTACAGATATATATAGGAAACGAAACAGGTATTGAGGAAATGAAAGACTGTAGTATTGTTACAACAACTTATGAGTTTGGAGATAATATTACAGGCACAATAGGAATTTTAGGACCTACAAGAATGGATTATTCTCAAGTAGTTTCTGTTTTAAGCTCAATGGTTGAAAATATAGAAGGTGTTTTAAACGACCTTGAAGACAAGAAAAAAGACGATTCCTGATATATTAAGAAAGGAAAATGGAAATGGAAGAAAATAAAGAAAAAGAATTAGATGAAGAGGTTATAAACGAGTCTATAAACGAGGCTGTAGATAGTTCCGTTGAGCCATGCGACAACGAAGCGGCAGAGGAAGAAACAAAAGAAAACAAAGAACTTGCAGATGCCAAAGCCAAGGCTGATGAATACCTTGACAAATACCAAAGGCTTATGGCTGAGTTTTACAACTTCCGTGAAAGAACAAGCAAAGAAAAAGCTTCTATGTACGATGACGGCGTTCGGGATACAGTAGAAAAAATACTGCCTGTAGTTGATAACCTTGAGCGTGCTGTTTCAGTACAGCAGAACAAAACAGAAGAAGCCGAAAGCTTTATTAAAGGTGTAGACATGATACTTAAACAGTTCAAAGAAACACTTAAAGCCTTAGGTGTTGAAGAAATACCGGCAGTAGGCGAAAAGTTTAACCCTCAGCTTCATTCGGCTGTAAGCCATATTGAAGATGAGAATTTTGGAGAAAATACAGTGTCAATAGAAATGCTTAAAGGATATACACACAAAGGCAAAATTATAAGACACAGTATGGTTCAAGTAGCTAACTAAATTTTATTTGATTATATATTTAATTTTTGAATTAATTAGGAGGAATATATTATGGGAAAAGTAATAGGAATTGACCTTGGAACAACTAACTCTTGTGTATCAGTAATGGAAGGCGGACAGCCTGTAGTTATAGTAAACTCTGACGGTGCAAGAACAACTCCTTCAGTTGTTGGTTTTGCAAAAACAGGCGAAAGACTTATTGGTGAAGCTGCTAAAAGACAGGCAATAACAAACCCTGACAATACAATAAGCTCAATTAAACGTCACATGGGTGAAAGCTATAAAGTAACTATTGAAGGTAAGAGCTATTCTCCACAGGAGATTTCAGCTATGATTCTTCAGAAACTTAAAGCAGATGCTGAAAGCTATCTTGGTGAGAAAGTTACAGAGGCTGTTATTACAGTACCTGCATACTTCTCAGACTCACAGAGACAGGCAACAAAAGATGCCGGCAAAATTGCTGGTCTTGATGTAAAACGTATTATTAACGAGCCTACAGCAGCTGCCCTTGCTTATGGTCTTGATAACGGTACAGAGCAGAAAATAATGGTTTACGACTTAGGCGGCGGTACATTCGATGTTTCTGTTATCGAAATTGGTGACGGCGTTATAGAAGTTCTTGCAACAAGTGGTGATACTCACCTTGGTGGTGATGACTTCGACCAGAGAGTAATGGATTACCTTGTTTCTGAGTTCAAAAAGACAGAAGGCATGGACTTAAGAAACGATAAAATGGCTATGCAGAGAATTAAAGAAGCTGCAGAAAAAGCTAAAAAAGACCTTTCTACAGTAACAACTACAAATATTAACCTTCCTTTCATTACAATGAATCAGGACGGACCTAAACATCTTGATATAACTCTTACAAGAGCTAAATTTGATGAGCTTACAGCAGACCTTGTAGACAGAACAATGGGTCCTGTAAACACAGCATTAAACGATGCAGGTCTTAAAGCAAGCGACCTTGACAAGATTCTTCTTGTAGGTGGTTCAACAAGAATTATAGCTGTTCAGGAAGCTGTTAAAAAGATTACAGGTAAAGAGCCATTTAAAGGCATTAACCCTGATGAATGTGTTTCAATCGGTGCAGCTATTCAGGGCGGCAAGATTTCAGGCGATTCAAGCGCAAGCGATATAATGCTCCTTGATGTTACTCCGCTTTCACTTTCAATCGAAACTCTTGGCGGCGTAGCTACAAAGATTGTTGAGAAAAACACAGCTATACCTACAACAAAGAAACAGGTATTCTCTACAGCAGAAGATAATCAGTCAGCTGTTGATATCCGTGTAGTACAGGGTGAAAGACCACTTGCTAAAGACAACAAAGAGCTTGGTATGTTCAGACTTGATGGTATCGCTCCAGCAAGAAGAGGTATTCCACAGATTGAAGTTACATTCGATATCGATGCTAACGGTATTGTTCATGTTTCAGCTAAAGACCTTGGCACAGGCAAAGAACAGTCTATAACAATTACAGCAAGCACAAACCTTAGTGATGAAGAAATTGACAAGGCTGTTAGAGAGGCTGAGCAGTTTGCTGAGGCTGATAAGAAACGTAAAGAGGCTATCGACGCTAAAAACGGCGCTGACTCAATTATATTCCAGACAGAAAAGACTCTTTCAGAGCTGGAAGGCAAGATTGATGATTCTGAAAAGAGCGAAATTGAGGCAGAACTTAATAAGCTTAAAGACCTTGTAAAAGATATGAAAGTAGAAGAAATGACAGAAACAGATGTAGCTAACATTAAATCAGCTACAGATGAGCTTACTCAGAAATTCTACAAGATTTCCGAAAAGCTTTATCAGCAGAATGCACAGGCAAACGGCGCAGATGGCGCTCCACAGGGCGGAAACGATGATGTAGTTGACGGAAACGCTAAGGAAATCTAATTTTGTAAAATAATATATGGGCAGGGATTTTGTTCCTGCCCTTTATGATGTTAAAAGTTATTTATTGTGAAAGCTTCGGCTTTTTAAACAGGCGGTGAGTTAAATTGGCAGATAAAAGAGATTATTACGAGGTCCTTGGTATTGACAAGAATGCCTCTGAAAGCGATATAAAGCGTGCATACAGAAAAATGGCTAAAAAATATCACCCAGACAACAACCCGGGGGATAAAAAAGCCGAAGAAATGATGAAAGAAGTAAATGAAGCCTATGAGGTTCTTTCTAACCCTGAAAAGAAATCAGCTTACGACCAGTTTGGTCATGCTGCATTTGAGCAGGGCGGCGGAGCTGGAGCTGGTGGTTTTGGCGGCTTCGGCGGCTTTGGCGGTTTTGGTTCCGGCGGCATGGAATTTGATATGGGCGATATTTTCGGCAGTATGTTTGGCGGCGGTTTTGGTGGTCGTTCCGCAAAAAGAAACGGCCCTCAAAGAGGCGCTGATGTTTCTGTAAGTATTCAAATTTCATTTGAGGAAGCTATTTTTGGCACAAAGAAAGAAATTCAGATAAATGTAACGGATAAATGCGACACATGCGGCGGCAGCGGCGCAAAACCTGGAACAGGAACTGAAACATGCCGTAAATGTAACGGTACTGGTCAGGAAAGAGTTGTTCAGAACTCTATATTTGGCCAAATGGCTACAATACGTACATGTTCAGCCTGCCATGGTACAGGTAAGGTTATAAAAGACCCTTGCAATGTATGTCATGGTTCAGGTACTGTAAGAAAGTCCAAAAAATTTGAAGTTAATATACCTAAAGGCATTGATAACGGCCAGACAATACGTCTTGCTGGCAAAGGTGAAGCCGGTACAAACGGCGGCGGCTATGGCGATTTAATGGTTACTGTATATATTAAGCCAGACAGATATTTTGTAAGAAAAGGCATGGATATATACTGTGATGTGCCTATTACATTTGTTCAGGCAATACTTGGCGATGAGATAACAGTAAAAACTATAGACGGCGAGCAGAAGCTTACAATTAAGCCAGGTACTCAGCCAGATACTATAGCCACAATAAAAGGCGTAGGTGTGCCAAACCTTAGAAACCCTAACCAAAGAGGAAACCAGATTATGACTCTTAAAGTTAAAATACCTACTGATGTAACACCAAAGCAGAAAGAAATTTTAAAAAGCTTTTACAGCGGTGGCACAAGTGGAGAGAAAAAAGAGGGCTTCTTCGATAAATTGAAAAAAGACTTTAAAGGCGAGTAATACGCTTTAAGAATACAGTATTATGCAGACCGGCATTTGTTGCCGGCCTGTTTTAATGCGGCATTAAATTATGTTTTTGCTTAAGTTAGAAAAAGCAAGAAAAAAGTTAGAAAAAATAAGCAAAATCGTAAAATAATTATTGACTTACGGTATTTATTCTGATATACTATTTCAGGTAACAAAGTAGAGCATCCGCTTCTCACCTTACGGCAAAAGGTCAGTAAGGTTAATACATTTTCCTTTTTATTGGGTTTTTGTGTATGCGCAAGTGGATAGTCTCTATCCACTTTTTTTATTGAATTTAGGAGGTGCTGAGCCATTATTGAGTTAATGATAAACGAGCAAATTAGAGACAAGGAAGTTCGTCTTATAGACCAGGAAGGCGAGCAGGTTGGTATTGTGTCATCCAAAGAAGCGCAGAGGTTAGCTGACGAGGCTAAGCTTGACTTAGTTAAAATAGCGCCTAACGCAAAACCACCGGTATGCCGTATTATGGATTACGGTAAATACCGTTTTGATATGGCTAAAAAAGAAAAAGAAGCCAAGAAAAAACAAAAGGTTATTGATATTAAAGAATTACGCTTGTCTCCGAATATCGACACTCATGATGTTCAGGTTAAGGTTAAAAAGGCTATAGAGTTTCTTAAGGACGGCGACAAAGTAAAAGTAAGTATTAGATTCAGAGGCCGTGAAATTGGTCATTCAAAAACTGCCGTTACTATACTTGAGGATTTCGCATCTCAGATTTCGGAATTTGGTGTTGTTGATAAAGCACCTAAAATGGAAGCAAAAAGCCTTGTTATGTTCCTTGCTCCTAAAGCATGATTTTAAATTTTAAGTTGTTGTTTATATAAGGAGGAAATTATAATGCCTAAGTTAAAAACAAAAAAAGCAGTTTCTAAACGTTTTAAAGTTACAGGTTCAGGCCAGCTTAAAAGACATAAAGCTAACACTCAGCATATTCTTGGTAAAAAATCAACTAAGAGAAAGAGAAACTTAAGAAAAGCAACTTTAACAGATGCTACAGTTCTTACAAGCTACAAAAAGAAATTATTACCTTACGCTTAATTACCGGGAATTGATAGGAGGAGTTATATAATGGCAAGAGTAAAAGGTGCGCTTAACGCAAGAAAAAGACATAAAAAAGTTCTTAAACTGGCTAGAGGTTATCGTGGTGCCAGATCAAAACAGTATAGAGTAGCTAAACAGTCTGTAATGAAAGCTTTAGCTTATTCATTCGCAGGCAGAAAACAGACTAAGAGAGAATACAGAAGCCTTTGGATTACAAGAATTAACGCTGCGGCAAGAGCCAACAGTATTTCTTACAGCCAGCTTATGCACGGCTTAAAGCTTGCAGGTATCAATGTAAACAGAAAAATGCTTGCTGACCTCGCTATTAGTGATGCAGCTGGCTTTACAAAGCTTGTTGATGCCGCAAAAGCAAAATTAAACTAATTATTGTTCGAGTATATTAGATTAGGAGGAAATACAAGTGGCAAACATTAAATCTGCAAAAAAGAGAGTAAAAGTTATCGCTAAAAAAGCGTTAAGAAATAAAATGGTTAAATCAAGCACAAAAACAGCTATTAAGAAAGTAATGGTAGCTGTAGAGGCTAAAGATAAAGCTGCTGCTCAGGCTGCTCTTACACCAGCTATATCAGCTATTGATAAAGCTTACACAAAGGGTATTTTCCACAAAAACGCAGCTGCTAGAAAGAAATCAAGCCTTACAAGACTTGTAAACGGACTTTAATTATAACTTAGCCAAGGTTTAAACGCCTTGGCTTTTTTATTTGTTATAGCTTGTACAATTAAGTGATTTTAAATTTAAACCAAAGAGTTATTAAAGTTATCAAAAAGTTGTTTGTGTTTTTTATTTGTGGGATAAATAAGAAATAAACTAAATATTAATTTGGCTTTGAGTGATACAAGAAATAATAAAATTATTTTTGAAGTGATATGTTTATAAGAATTAAAATATTATGTACGCCGGAGGGCTTTTTGCCTTCGGCTTTTTTATTACCAGTTCTGATTTTTCAGTTTAAGAAGAGCTTTTTTTTCTATCCTTGATACATATGAGCGAGAGATATTAAGCATTTTGGCTATTTCCCTTTGTGTCATTTCTTTTTGCCCGTTAAGGCCGTATCTTAGGCTTATAATAAGCTTTTCGCGCCCGTTAAGGGCAGCAGAAATGTTTCTGTATAATATTTTAAGCTGCATGTTGGTTTCGGCTCTCTGAGCTATGTCGCAGTCATCAGCTGGTATTGTTTCCATAACTGTAATTTCGTTTCCGTCTTTGTCTTTGCTTACTGGCTCCTGAAGAAAAACATCTCCGGCTGACTTTTTGCAATATCTTAAATACATTAATATTTCGTTGTCTATACATCGGGCGGCGTAAGTGGCAAGGCGGGTCTTTCGTGAGCCGTCATAAGAGGAAATTCCTTTAATAAGACCTATTGTGCCTATTGAAATAAGGTCATCGTTGTCTATTCCACTGGAGGAGTATTTTTTGGCTACATGTGCCACAAGGCGCAGGTTACGTTCCACAAGTATGTTTTTAGCATTTTTGTCGCCTTTAAAATAGTCGTTAAGATATTTTTCTTCTTCTTCGGCACTAAGCGGTTTTTGGAACGCGCCGCTGCATCTTAATGAAAACAAAACGATAAAAGATAATATAAGACCTGTCAGAAGAATTCCCCCTTAAAAACAGAAGATTACATATAATATTCAAAACAGTGTCCTAATGTGTTTGTCTTTGAATAAATTTATTTTTAAGGGCAAGACTATTTTTAAAATACAGCTGATTTGGAGGCGGAATAATGAAAAATATAGGCAATATCCGTACAGACCTTGCTCTTGAGGCAAGAGAAGCCTTAACCAATGAACAGGCTCCTGAAATTGACGGTGTAATATATAAAACGGAAAAAGACGATATAATGGAAATAACAACAGTGGATATAGAAAACGAAACAGGCAGCCAAACAATGGGTAAGCCGGTTGGAACTTATATTACTATAGAGTCGGAATACATGCGTGATAATGATATACAGGCACAAAAGAAAATAACAGAGGCCCTTAGCCAAAAGCTTGGAGAGCTTATTAAACCTGAAAAGAATAAAAAAGCCCTTATTGTAGGCCTTGGCAACTGGAATGTTACGCCTGACGCTTTAGGCCCTAAAGTTGTAAACAGAATACTTGTAACGCGGCATATATTAGAGAGCATACCAGAGGATATAAGGGATTCTGTGGGCAATGTAGCGGCTGTTTCCCCAGGCGTATTGGGTATAACAGGCATTGAAACAGCGGAAATAATTAAAGGTATAACACAAAGAGTTAAACCAGATGTAATTATAGCCATAGATGCTTTGGCTGCCCGAAGTGTAAGCCGTATTAACTCTACAATACAGCTTTCAGATACTGGCATAAGCCCAGGAGCCGGCATAGGCAACTGCCGCACACCTTTAAACGAAGAAACAATGGGTGTGCCTGTTATAGCAGTAGGTGTGCCTACAGTAGTAGATGCCGCAACACTTGTAAATGATACATTTGATGGTATATTAACTTCTATGCTTGAAAAAAATGGCTATGAGAGCCAAACAGCAAAAAGCATTAAGCATATTTGCGATGAAGATAAGTTTGATGATATACTTTCTGCTCTTGAACCGTATTCCGGCAATATGTTTGTTACACCAAAGGAAGTTGACGCCGTTATAGAGCGCCTTTCTGATATAATAGCTAATGCTGTAAATATGGTTTTGCACCCAGTTATTGATATTGAAGATGTAAAAAATTTCTCATTTTAAGCTATTAATTGCAATATGATACCAAAACTAAAAGTTAATTTAAAAATCAATTTTTAACATATTAGCATAAATAATCACTAAATAAAGTGTATTTTATTGTATAATTTTTTTTGTTTTTAATGTCTATTGCTAAAACACTCTTGACATGATTGTTGAAAGGATATAATATAATAAGAGCGGCTTTATGCCGCTAATAGTGTGTACTTTGAAAATTTTATAAGGGGGTGTTTCCGATAATACTTTATATTGTTATTGGAGCAGTTATTGGAATACTTCTTGGCTTAGTAATAGGCATTAACTATAGAAAACGCATTGCGGAAGCTAAAATCGGTGTTGCTGAAGACAAAGCAGAAAAAATAGTTGAAGATGCTAAAAAAGAAGCGGAAAACAAAAAGAAAGAAATTCTGCTTGAGGCTAAGGAAGAAAGTATAAAAACCAAAAACGAACTTGAACGAGAAGTAAGGGAAAGACGAAACGAGCTTTCAAGAACCGAAAGACGTCTTGTGCAGAAAGAAGAAACTCTTGACCGCAAGGCTGATTCTTACGAAAAAAAGGAAGAACAGCTTAACAAGAAAATTGAAGAACTTGAAAGCCAGAAGGCCGAAGTTGAGGTTCTTCACACTAAGCAGATTGAAGAACTTGAAAGAATTTCAGGCCTTACAAGAGACGAAGCCAAAAACTATTTGCTTAACATTATAGAAAACGATGTTAAGCACGAAGCCGCTATTATGGTTAGAGAAATAGAGGCTAAAGCTAAAATGGATGCTGACAAAAAGTCTAAGGAAATTGTGGCAAATGCTATTCAAAGATGCGCTGTAGACCACGTAACCGAAACTACTGTTTCAGTTGTTCAGCTGCCTAACGATGAAATGAAGGGAAGAATTATAGGCCGTGAGGGCAGAAATATACGTGCCCTTGAAACACTTACCGGTATTGACTTAATTATAGACGATACTCCGGAGGCTGTTATACTTTCCGGCTTTGACCCTGTAAGACGTGAAATAGCCAGAATTGCTCTTGAAAAACTTATCGTTGACGGCCGTGTTCATCCGTCACGTATTGAGGAAATGGTTGAAAAGGCCAAAAAAGAAGTTGAGGTTATTATACGTGAAGAAGGCGAAGCAGCTACATTTGAAACAGGCGTTAACGGCCTGCATCCAGAAATAGTTCGCCTTTTAGGTAAGCTTAAATACAGGACAAGCTATGGACAAAATGTACTTAAACACTCAATAGAGGTTTCACATTTGGCCGGTATTATGGCAGCAGAGCTTGGTGTGGATGTTAATACAGCCAAAAGAGCCGGCTTGCTTCATGACATAGGAAAGAGCATTGACCATGAGGTTGAAGGCTCTCATGTTAGCATTGGCGTAAGCTTACTTAAAAAACACAGAGAATCCGATATAATTATTAACGCTGTTGAGGCACATCATGGCGACGTTGACCCTCAGTCTATAGTAGCTGTTCTTGTTCAGGCGGCTGACGCTATTTCTGCGGCAAGACCGGGAGCAAGACGTGAAACTCTTGAAAGTTATATCAAGAGACTTGAAAAGCTTGAGGAAATCGGTGATAACTTCAAAGGCGTTGAAAAATCTTTTGCTATACAAGCAGGCCGTGAGTTAAGAATTATTGTTATACCTGAAGAGGTAGGCGATGATAACCTTACACTTTTGGCAAGAGATATAGCTAAGAGAATAGAAGATGAGCTTGAGTATCCGGGTCAGATTAAAGTAAGCCTTATTAGGGAAACAAGAGCAACAGAATACGCTAAATAAATTAAAAGCAGGACGAAACTGTCCTGCTTTTTTGCTGTTTTCTGTACGGAAATAAATAATTTTTTCAAAATAGAATTACAATATAAATGTTATTGAAATTAAAAAGCTAGAAATTGTTGTTAAAACCGCTATAAAAAAATATTATAAAAAACCGTACAAAAACTTATTAGAAAATAAATTTTGTACGGTTTAATTGTTTATAAAAACAATAATTAAATACAGTTTTATGGGCTGTTTTTAACGCAGTTAAAATAAATAATACTTAAAAATCTGTATTCAATGATATTTGTTTTTCTACTTTGTCATCATCTGTTATAAAATGTCCTGTTGATGGTATTTTGGCTGTACGGTAAAACTCTATATTCTGGCTTTTAAACTCGTCAGCAGGCATAACATTTGTTATTGCGCTGTTTTTCTTTAATGTGTAAAGCTGTACTCCGCCAGAAGTTTTAGTTGCGCTTATTGGAATAAGTGATGTATTAAACAGACATGCTTTATCATTATCCCTTGTAAGTACAAAGTCTGCATCCTCGCTTAAAAATGTCATAAATATAAGCCGTGATTTAGAAGAATATGCGTTTATAAGGCGTTTTCTGTTTGTTTTAGTTTTGTAGGCTTCAAGAGGTATTTTAACTGCTTTGCCGTTTTCAAAAACTAGAAACATTAAACCGGAATAGTCAACGGTAGATGTAACAAAGAGAATTTTCTCGTTTTCTTCCATGTCCAGCATGTTTGGCAGATAATCACCAAGGGAGCTGGCCTTTGAGTCCTGAACGTCGCTTAATTTAAGCTTATAAACATTAAACATGTCCGAGAAAAATAAAAGCTCAGCTTTGTTTGTGCTTTCTTCTTCAATAATTATTCTGTCATCTTCTTTAAGTTTATGCTCCCCGGCTGTACGTAATGAAACAAGGCTTATTTTCTTAAAATAATTCTGCTCTGTAAGGAATATTTTGAGAGCATAGTCCTCAATAAGGTTTTCTTCTGGTATTTCCTTAATTTCTTCAGCATCTATAATTTCGGTTTTTCTTTCCATGCCGTATTTTTTAGCTACTGCCTTAAGCTGTGAGCATATAATATTTTTAATTCGGCGCTCACTGTTAAGTGTATCATTAAGGTCTTTAATATCTTTTTCAAGGTCGCTAAGCTCTTTTGTACGGTTTAAAATATATTCGCGGTTGATATTTCTAAGTTTAATTTCGGCTATATATTCTGCCTGTTTCTCGTCTATGTCAAAGCCCGACATAAGGTTTGGCACAACGTCTTTTTCCAGCTCAGTGTGGCGTATAATTGCTATAGCCTTGTCTATGTCAGCAAGTATTTTTTCAAGACCTTGCAAAAGATGAAGCTTAGCGCCTTTCTTTTCTATATCATAAGCTATCTGACCTTTTATAGATTTTATTCTGAAATTCTTCCAGTTTTCCAGTATTTCGGCAATACCCATTGTTTTTGGGTGTCCATCTATAAGTATGTTAAAGTTACAGCTGAAAGTGTCTGAAAGAGGTGTTTGCTGATAAAGCTTGTGCATTAAAATTTCAACATTGGTGTTCCTGCGAACATCTATGGCTATTTTAAGTCCGCCTAAGTCTGTTTCGTCACGAACGTCAGTTATTTCCTTTATTTTGCCTGACTTTATAAGCTGAACTATTTTATCTATAATGCTCTCTATATTGGTAGAGTATGGTATTTCTGTTACCTCAATACAGTTGTTTTTGGAGTCATATTTATATTTTGCATAAAGCCTGAAACTTCCACGGCCTGTTGAGTAAATCTGCTCTATTTCGGAGCGATTGTAAAGAAGTTTTCCTCCTCCCGGAAAATCCGGTGCTTTTAATGTTGAAAGTATATCCGTCTGCGGATTGTTAATGTATTCAACAGCAGTTTTACATACTTCCGCAAGGTTAAAACTGCATATAGAACTTGCCATGCCTACGGCAATGCCCTGATTAGGGTTTACAAGCACATTAGGGAATGTAGTAGGCAAAAGAAGAGGTTCTTTTGTTGTGGCGTCGTAGTTATCAACAAACTCTACTGTATTTTTGTCTATATCCGCAAAAATTTCGGCACAAATAGGGGATAACTTAACCTCTGTGTACCTTGGGGCCGCATAAGCCATGTCGCGGGAATACTGCTTGCCAAAGTTTCCTTTAGAATCTACAAAGGGATGCAAAAGTGAGCCGTTACCTTCTGTAAGACGCACCATTGTTTCGTATATTGCTGCATCACCATGTGGGTTAAGGCGCATTGTTTGACCTACAACATTAGACGATTTTGTTCTGTTTCCTGTTAAAAGCCCCATTTTATACATTGTATAAAGGAGCTTTCTGTGTGACGGTTTAAAACCGTCTATTTCTGGTATAGCTCTTGAAACAATAACGCTCATTGCATAAGGCATGTAGTTAAGTTCAAGAGTATCTGTTATTATTTGCTGAGATATTTTTTCCGGCTTAATTTCTTCCGGTTTTTTGGTTCTTTTTGCCATTTTATCACCTGTTAATTATCAGCTCATATCGCTGAAATCTATATATTTATAGCCTTCCGACTCTATGTGTTCTTTTCTGCCTTTAAGATTTTCGCCTAAAAGTAACTCAAAAACCTGCTGAGTTATTTCTTCGTCAGAAGGCATTACCTGTATAAGGCGCCTTGTTTGTGGATTCATTGTTGTTTCCCACATCATTTCCGGCTGGTTTTCACCAAGACCTTTGGAACGCTGTATTGTGTATTTGCCTTTTAATTTTGAAATTATGCTTGCTTTTTCAGCCTCAGAATAAGCGAAATATGTGTTTTTGCCGCTTGTTATCTCAAAAAGAGGGGATTCGGCTATAAATACTTTCTTTTCTTTTATAAGAGTAGGTACAAGTCTGTAAAGCATTGTAAGTATTAAAGTCCTTATCTGGTAGCCGTCAACATCGGCATCGGTACAGATTATAATTTTGCTCCATTTAAGCTGGCTTAAATCAAAAGAGTTCATGTCAGAGTGTTTTGTTTTTATCTCAACTCCGCAGCCAAGAACTTTTAAAAGGTCTGTTATAATATCGCTTTTAAATATTTTGTCATAATCAGACTTAAGACAGTTAAGTATTTTACCTCTTACCGGCATTATAGCCTGAAACTCAGCGTCGCGTCCAAGCTTGCAGGCACCTAAAGCGGAGTCGCCCTCAACTATATAAATTTCACGGCGGGAAACGTCTTTTGTACGACAGTTTACGAATTTTTCAACACGGTTATTAATGTCAAGACTGCCTGTAAGCTTTTTCCTTATGGAAACTCTTGTTTTTTCCGCTGTTTCACGGCTGCGTTTATTTGCCAGAACTTGTGCAGCTATTTTATCAGCATCCATTTTATTTTCAATAAAATAAATTTCAAGCTGATGCTTAAAATAGTCTGTCATTGCTTCCTGTATGAATTTGTTTGTTATGGATTTTTTTGTCTGGTTTTCGTAGCTTGTGATTGTAGAAAAAGAGTTGATTATAAGTATAAGACTGTCTTGTATATCTTGAAAAGTGATTTTTTTCTCGTCTTTTTTGTAAAGATTGTTTTGTTTTAAGTACTTGTCTATAGCGTAAACAAAAGAGCTTTTTACGGCTTTATCCGGTGAGCCGCCATATTCAAGAAAACTGGAATTGTGGAAATATTGTATAGTATTTATTTCATTGTTAAAACAAAAAGCGGCTTCAAATTTAAGCTTATATTCCGGTTTATCTTCGCGGTCACGGCCGGACGTTTCGTTTTGAAGATAGCAAACAGAAGTTATGCCCTTACCATTATCCAGCTCGTTGGCGTAATCGCTTATACCGTTTTCATACTTAAATGAAGTAACTTCTCCTGTGTTTTCGTCTTTAAATATAAATTCCAGCCCGGCATTTACTATTGCCTGTTTTTTAAGCATGTCGTGGAAGTAATCTGGTTTTATGTCTATATCAGTAAAAACATCAATATCAGGCTTCCATTTTATAATTGTTCCTGTTGTCTTTAATTCTGACGGCTCTTTTTTAAGGCCGCCTACGTTTTCACCTTTTTCAAAATGGAGTGAATATTTAAAACCATCGCGGTAAACAGTGGCGTCCATATATTCTGATGAATACTGTGTGGCGCATGTTCCAAGACCGTTTAAGCCAAGGCTGAATTCATAATTCTCGCCGGAATTGTTTTTGTATTTTCCTCCGGCGTATAATTCACAGAACACCAGCTCCCAGTTAAAACGGTTTTCGTTTTTGTTAAAATCAACTGGTATTCCGCGGCCGTAATCCCGTACTTCTATTGATTTGTCTTTAAAAAGCGTAATCTCTATTTTGTTTCCAAAGCCTTCTCGGGCTTCGTCTATTGAGTTTGACACTATCTCAAAAACAGAGTGCTGGCATCCCTCTATGCCGTCTGAGCCAAATATTACTCCGGGACGAAGGCGCACCCTGTCGGCGCCTTTAAGAGATGTAATGCTTTCGTTATTATAAGTATTTTCAACTGATTTTTTAGCCATTTCTTACGCACCTTATCTAATTAATAATTAATTGTATTTTATTAGCTTACTTAAAATAAGCTGTATTGTCAAGGCATTAGGCTTTTAAAAGCCTTTAACAAAAGACGACATAAGTTTATTTGAATGAAAGAATGTAATGTGATAATATAAATAATAGTTAAAAATATATATGGATTATTATAAAAAATTTATAAAAGCGTTATAAAAGCGTTATAAAAGAGTGGTTTTTATTTGCCTCTTTTAAAGGAGAAAACAATGGGAAGGATACTTATTGTGGCCGAAAAACCGTCGGTTGCCAGAGATATAGCCCGTGTTGTTGGCTGTAATAAAAAAAATGAAGGCTTTTTGGAGTCTGATAAATATATTGTTTCTTGGGCTTTGGGACATTTGGTTGCTCTTTGTGAGCCAGAGGACTACGACATGTCTTATAAAAAGTGGTCTATGGATAATTTGCCTATAATGCCGGAGAATATGAAACTTAAGGCTATTAAAAAAACGTCGAAACAGCTAACACAGCTAAAAAAGCTTATGAATGGCAAAGATATTGATTATGTAATTTGTGCCACAGATTCTGGAAGGGAAGGAGAACTGATATTTAGATATATTTATCAGTTTGTAAAATGCAATAAACCTTTTAAACGGCTCTGGATAAGCTCTATGACGGATGAAGCCATAAAAGAGGGATTAATGAATTTAAAAGATTCAAAAGAATATGATAATTTGTATTTAAGCGCAAAATGCCGCTCAGAAGCCGATTGGCTTGTGGGTATAAATGCTTCAAGAGCTTATACAATAACTCATAAGGCTCTGCTTTCGGTAGGTCGTGTTCAAACCCCAACACTTTATTTAATTGTAAAAAGACAGTACGAGATTGATAATTTTAAAAGTACCGATTATTATGAGGTTCAAACAGATTACGGTAGTTTTGGCGGAATTTGGTTTAACGAAAAATACAGCAATACTCATATTGATGACATAAAAAAAGCCGAGGAAATAAAAACTAAAGTTAATAAAAAACAGGCGGTTGTAACTTTAGTTGAAAGCGAGAACAAAAAAGAATATCCACCGCTTTTGTATGACCTTACAGAACTTCAAAGGGCGGCAAACAGGGCTTTTGGTTATTCAGCTAAAAAGACATTGGATATAGCCCAAAACCTTTATGAAAAGCATAAAATAATAACTTATCCGAGGACGGACAGCAGATATATAACAGAAGACATGAAAAGCACTGTAGCTTTTACTTTTAAAAAGCTGGTTTCTATTGATGTTTATAAAAACGATATAAGCCAACTTAATTTAAACGCTCTTAATTTCAATAAAAGGATAGTGGATAATAGCAAAGTAAGTGACCATCACGCTATAATACCTGCTAACAACAAACCGGCTTTAAATCGACTTACCAATGATGAGTTTAATGTTTATAATCTTGTAGTTAAAAGATTTACAGCGGTGTTTTATCCGCCTTATGAATATAACATAAAAACAGTTGTTGCAGAAAGCCAAAACGAAAGTTTTGTTTCAAAAGGCAAAACAGATTTGAATTTGGGCTGGAGAATAATAGAGCCTTTAAAAGATAAAGAAGAAAAAACTGTTATACCGCCGGAATTAAAAAAAGGAGATTGTTTAAATATTGTTTCAGCTAAAGTGCTAAAAAAGAAAACACAGCCGCCAAAACAATATACAGAAGCCACACTTCTTTCAGCTATGGAAAATGCCGGCCGAGAGATAGAAGACGAAACACTTAAAGAACAAATGAAAGATTCCGGTCTTGGCACGCCAGCAACTCGTGCGGCTATTATAGAGCGCCTTTTAAGTGTGGGATATATTAAAAGAAAGGGCAAAAGCCTTGTGCCGGAAGAAAAAGGCAAGCGGCTTTGTATGGCTGTGCCGGAAGAAATAAAGTCAGCTGAAACTACAGGAAAATGGGAAAAAGGCCTTTCTTCTGTTTCGAAAGGCAAAATGGCGCCGGACAGATTTATGGGCAGTATTAAGCGTTTTGTTATGTTCCTTATAGATGATGCCCAAAAGAATAAAAGAGAAGTTGTTTTTGAGGCTGAAACACCGATTAAAAAACATAGTAATGTGTCTTTAGGCAAATGTCCTGTATGTGGCAGTAAAGTCCTTGAAAACTCCAAGGCTTTTTACTGCTCAAACTGGAAAGAAGGCTGTGCATTTACTGTTTGGAAAAATATTTTGGACAGGTATGGAAATAATATGGATTCTGCTAAGATGCGAAAAATATTAAAAAACGGAAGAGCAGAAAAAATTAAAATAACAATGCCTCAAACAGGTGAAAGTGGAATGGCAGATTTAGTTTTAAATAAAGAGCGGAATTATATTGTTGAGATTCAAAACTTTGAGCGTGATAAAAAATAAAAAGTTATAAAAATATATTGAAAGTATGCAAATTTTGAAATATACTCCCATTAAATACATAATTTAAACACACACAGAGAGGGTGACATATATGAATATTGAGGCAGAAGCTGATAAATGGATGCGCAACGAAATAATAAGGTTTTTAATAGGCATTGTTGGTGTTGCTATATATTGTTTTGGTGTTAACTATTTTATGGTTCCTTTAGGGCTGTACAGCGGCGGTTTTTTGGGTATCAGCCAGCTTATAAGAACATTTCTTGTTTCAGGACTTGGTCTTAATTTCGGTAGCTTTGATATAGCAGGTTTGCTCTACTATTTAGCCAATATACCGCTTATTATACTGGCGTATAAAATAATGCCTAAAACATTTGTTGTTAAAGTTTTTATAGTTTCAACAACTATGTCCCTTTTCCTGTCTCTTTTTGGCATACCAAAAGAGCCTTTACTGGATGAGAGACTTACAAACTGTATTATAGGTGCTATAATTTGCGGATTTGGTGTTGGAACATACTTAAAATGTGGATGCTCAAGTGGTGGTACCGAAATTATAGGAATTTATTTCATACGCAAAAACTATAATTTAAGCATTGGTCAGGTAAACCTTACTATAAACGCATTTATATACCTTATGTGTCTTTTGGTATTTAATGTGCAGACAGCTGTTTACTCAATAATTTTCTCAGTTGTAAGTACCCTTGTAATGGATAAAATCCATACACAAACAATTAATGTTGAGGCAATAATAATTTCCAAAAAGAATAATGATTTAATAGAAAAAAAGATAATGGAGGAAATGCAAAGAGGCATAACTTACTGGGAGGCCTATGGCGGATATACAAAGGAAAAAAGCTATGTTATGTATACAGTAATTTCAAAGTACGAAGTGCCTACATTAAAAAGAATTGTACATGAGGCAAATCCTCAGGCATTTACAGTTTTTAAAGAAGGTCCGCATGTAAGTGGCAACTTTATAAAGCGTCTTTAGTTATAATTTTGTTTATAAGATTTTCAAAAAATATCTCAAAACGCATATCATCATCAGATGTGCGTTTTTTGTGTTTTGAGGTGTATTTGCCTGCCTTTCGCATTTTTTGAGATATATGACGTTCAAAAAGCATACGGTCTATATTTTCATTTGTATATAAAAATCCGTTTTGGTGTACAGCAATTCCATTTTTAGCTATAACCATAGCCGCAAGGCCATAGTCTTGGGTTATACAAATGTCGTTTTCATTTAATCGGTTTATTATGGCATAATCTGCCGAATCCGACTGTTTATCAACAGTTATTGTTTCGCAGCTAGGCTCAGTTATTATATGGCTTGTATCACAAACAAGTATTACTGGTATGCTAAATTGTGATGCAATTTTAATGGCTTGTTTTCTGACAGGACAGCCGTCGGCATCTATAAATATATTCATAACAGCCTCCGTTTTTTATTTTTATTTTATCATTAAAATGGTAAAAAGTTTATTATAATTTGAAAATTTTATGGTATTTACTGAATTATTTTGATATAATACTAAAATTAACAATTTATGAAAGGTGGGTTTTTAATGCCTATTAAATTACCTGACCATCTTCCGGCAAAAGAAATACTTTCTAACGAAGGTATATTTGTTATGGGTGAAGATAGAGCGTTTCATCAGGATATACGTCCTTTAAAGGTAGCTATACTTAACCTTATGCCTCTTAAAGAAGTTACAGAGGTACAGCTTTTAAGGCTTTTGGGTAACTCTCCGCTTCAGGTAGAAATTACTCTGCTCTTTCCTAAGAGCCATGACTCTCAAAACACACCTGTGGAGCATTTAAAGAGCTTTTACCATACATTTGACGAAGTTAAAAATCAAAAGTTTGACGGACTTATTATAACTGGCGCGCCTATAGAGCTTATGGATTTTGAGGAAGTAGATTTTTGGCAAGAGCTTACAGAAATTATGGAATGGTCAAAGTCTAACGTTACAAGCACAATGCATATTTGCTGGGGCGCACAGGCAGGGCTTTACTATCATTATGGTGTGCCTAAAATTATACTTGATAAAAAGATATCTGGTGTATTCCCGCACTATAAAAATCCATATCACGATAAGCTTTTAAGAGGCTTTGATGATATATTCTATGTTCCTCATTCAAGAAGAACGGAAGTAAGGCGAGAGGACATTATTAATACTGGTAAAGTTGTTATACTCTCTGAGTCTGATGAATCCGGCGTTTACATAGCTTCAGCTAAGCATGGAAGGCAGATTTATGTAATGGGTCATTCGGAATACGATGCCCTTACACTTAAAAATGAGTATATGCGTGATTTAGCTAAAGGCATTAACCCAGAAGTGCCAAAGCATTATTTTAAGGATGACGACCCAAATAATATTCCGCTTGTAAGGTGGAGGTCACATTCGAATATTTTATTCTCTAACTGGTTAAACTACTATGTATATCAGGAAACACCTTACGATGTAGAAAAGATAGTAAAAACAGAAGACTGAAATTAATTAGCCGTGTTTGCGCATATTTTGCGTCAAAAACGGCTGATTTTGTATAATAAATAAAATTATTTTGCTTAATGAAACAAAAATTTTTATTGAAGTTGTTTCTGCATAGTGATATATTTAGTTAAATAAATATTACACTGTTTGTTGTTTAATACTAAATAACAAAGGAGGAATTTAAAATGAGTTTTAAAAAATTTATATCTTTATTGGCAACAGTTGTTTTAGCTGTATCAGCTTTTGCAGGTTGTAGCTCCAATGAAAGCAAATCCAATGTAATTTCTTCAGGCGACGGAGTCCAGGTTGAAATTGTAAATGATTCTTCAGCATCAGAAGAAACAGACACAGAGAGTGAAGCGATGAATGTTGCAATGCTTAAAGGGCCTACAGCTATAGGTGCTGTTATGCTTATGAAAGCACAGGATGAAGGCACAGCAGAAGGCAATTATAATTTTACAATAGATACAGCGCCAGACAGTGTTGTAAGCAAAGTAATTTCAGGCGAGGTTGATGTGGCGGCTGTACCTTCAAACTCAGCAGCGGCTATATACAACAAAACTGAAGGCGGTGTTGTTGTAGCAGCTGTTAACACATTAGGTACTCTTTATCTTATTGAAAACGGAGATACAATTAATTCCGTTTCTGATTTAGCTGGAAAAACAATAAATTCATCAGGTCAGGGTGCCGTGCCGGAATATGTTTTAAACTATATTTTAGCTCAAAGCGGAACAGAAAATGTAACAGTAAACTTTATGCAGGCACATGATGAATTAGCGGCGGCTGTAGCATCAGGCGAAGTTGATAATGCGCTTCTTCCTGAGCCTTATGTTGATGTTGCTCTTGCTAAAAATCCTGATTTAAGAGTAGCGCTTGATATAGCCCAGTGCTATGATGAATATTCAGGCGTTGAAAAGGGCGAAATGCCTAACACACTTCCTATGGGATGTATTATAATAAGAAAAGAGTATGCCGAAAGTCATCCAGAAGAAGTAAAATTATTCCTTGATGAGTACAAAAAGTCTATAGAGGAAGTAAACAACAATGTGGAAGAAAGTGCAAAATATGTTGTTTCTTATGGTATTATAGATGATGAAACCGTTGCAAAAGAGGCAATACCTAAATGCAGTATTTACTATATAGATGGTGACGAAATGAAGGGCGTAATGGAAAGTTTTCTCAATATTATGAATGAGGCAAAACCTAAATCAATAGGCGGCAGTTTGCCAGCTGATGACTTTTATTATGCCGGATAAGGATGAGTTTTTAAGTTGAAAAAAGACCGTAAAGAATTTGTATCAAAAGCCGTTTCAGTTTTAATATGGGTGCTTATATATCAGGCAATAAGCTGTTTTATAGGTAAATCACTTCTTGTACCTACATTAGGTGATATCCTGCGCGCTTTTATTGGTATGAGCACCAGTATTGAATTCTGGAGTACGGTCTTTTTTTCTCTTTTAAGAGTAGTAATAGGTTTTGTTTTGGCTGTTGCGGCCGGGGTAGTTTTAGCATGGTTTTCTTATCAATATAACTTGGTTTATAACTTTGTATACCCTGTTTTAAGTGTTATAAAAGCCGCTCCTGTGGCGTCTTTTATAATTCTTGCTTTGCTTTGGATGAACTCAGGGCATGTGCCAGCTTTTATTGCTTTTTTAATGGTTCTGCCTATGGTATGGAGTAATGTGCTTCAAGGTTTTAAAGAAACGGACTACAAGCTTTTGGAGATGGCAGATGTTTTTAATTTTACAGCTAAAAGAAAAATTAAAATGATATACATACCTCAGGTTATGCCATATTTTAAAACTGCATGTGTAACAGGCTTAGGCTTTGCGTGGAAAAGTGGTATAGCGGCGGAAGTTATAAGCACGCCTAAACTGTCTATAGGCAGAAAGCTTTATGAGTCTAAAATATACATAGAAACACCAGAGCTTTTTGCGTGGACTCTTACTGTTATTATTTTAAGTATTATTGCAGAAAAAGCTTTCAAAGCTTTGCTTAACAGGTTTACAAAGTCAAGGTGAAAAAGTATGATTTGTTTTAATAATATATTTAAAGCTTATGAAAAACCTGTGTTTTCAGATTTTGGCATGTGCCTAAATGAAGGGGTTACAACATCTCTTTTAGGCCCGTCAGGCGGCGGAAAAACAACGCTTATTAATATGCTTTTGGGCTTTGAAAAACCTGATAAGGGCAGTATCTTGGGTATTGAAAACAAAAGCTTTTCTGTTGTATTTCAGGAAGACAGGCTTCTTGAAAATTTTACAGTTAAAGAGAATATTATGGTTTCCAGTAATGACGAAAGTCTTTGCAGTAAAGTGTTAGAGCTTTTGGGTATGCAAAATACGGCAGATTTATATATAAACGAACTGAGCGGCGGAATGAAAAGAAGGGCGGCCATTGGCAGATGTCTTTTAAAAAACGCTGATATTTATATATTTGATGAGCCTTTTAAGGGAATTGACGAGGCTTTGAAAAAGAATATAATAAACAGCATGAAAAAATATCTAAAGGGGAAAACATGTTTTTTAGTTACCCATGATATTGACGAAGCTATTCTAATGTCTGACTATATTAAAATAATGAACAAAAATCCGGTTGAAATTATAAAAGATGTGAGCGTTAATGAAATAGACAGCAAATTTATAGAAGATTTTAAAAACGGTATTTTATAAATTTCTGTTTACTGAAATATAAGTTAAAAATAAGAGAGCGGTTTTAATTTGCCGCTCTCTTTTGTTGTGCGCTTAATCAAGACAAAACCACCGGCTAAGCCGGTGGCCATGATTATAATTTAATTAATTTTTATGTGTTAAAGCTAAGAATTTATTTTATTAGCTTTTTAAGCTTTAATACTTAATTTTTTAGTTGTTATAAGGTTTTCTATGCTCATCGTCTTTTCTTAAATCAAGATATTCAACTATTAATTTAACAGCTGACTGAGCATCGATATAATTCATATTAAGCATTAAATCGTAGTTGTTCGGGTCTCCCCATTTATTGCCTGTATGATAGTTGTAATAAGCCTCACGAGCTTTATCTACTTTACGTACTTCTTTTTCAGCGTTGTTCCTGTCAAGACCATAGTCCGTAATTGCTCTGGCTACTCTTGTTTGGAATGAAGCATATGTATAAATATTTACGCAGCTCTGGTAATCTTTTAATACATAATCAGCGCATCTTCCTAAAATAACACATGGTCCGCTTGAAGCCACATCACGGATTACCTGTGACTGAACACTGAATATTTTCTCGTTAAAAGGCATACCGTATATTTGTGTTTCAGGACCAAGCCTTGAAAGCAGATAAAGGAAGTTGTTTCCAGCCTGAAGCTCAGCTTCTTTAAAAAGCTCATCTTTTATTCCGCTTTTTTCAGCAGCCAATGAAATAAGTTCATTGTCATAATAAGGTATATTAAGTTCTTTTGCTAAAAGTTCAGCTATTTTCCTTCCGCCGCTGCCGTACTGCCTGCTTATAGTAATAATTGCGTTCTTCATACTGATTGCCCCCTTTATCAAAACAACTACTTTATAAATTAATTATAGTACATTTGGCTGAAATTTTCAACATTAAATGAAATTTTTAATACATTTTTTTGCTGTATTTTTAAACAGAATAGTTTTTTATACAACAAGTTTAATAAAAAATAAAAGTAATATAGTGTTTTGATTTACTTATTCTAAGGTTAAAAATCAAGTATCATATCATACCAAACGGCTCCGCCATGGACTGATTTTGAAACACCAAGGTTTTTATAACCGAATTTTTCATAATAATGTATAAGTTCTTTTTTACATGTAAGTATCATGCCTGTACGGCCGAATTTTTTTGAGTTTTCAATCATTGTGCTCATAAGAAATGCAGCTATACCGCAGCGCCTTTTTTCTGGTATAACATCAAGGCCAAATACTGCCTGATATGAACCGTTAGGGTTATGATAATTTACATTTTCAAACATTTCATCTAATATAAAAAATGAATTGGTTACACAGCCATTTATAAAACCTATTGGTTTGTTGTCTTCAAAGGCTATTAAAAATGAGTTTGGGAAAGTAATAATTCTTTGTCTAAAAATTTCTTTTGTTGCGGCTTCGCTTTTTGGAAAGCACTTTGCCTCAATTTCTGTTACAATATCCAAATCGGAAAGAGCTGCGGTTCTTATTGATAATGACATAAATATCTCCTTTTTCTATAAAAATACGCGCCGCAAAAGGCGCGTATAGTTTTTACAATATTTAATTATTTCATTGAGTCGGTACTGCCTAAAACATTTATTATTTTGCTTTCTACCATTGCAACAATATCGTTTCTTGCATCGCCTAAATATCCGCGAGGGTCAAAAGCTTCTGGTTTTTCTGCAAGGGCTTTTCTTACAGCTGCAGTCATGGCAAGACGAATGTCTGTATCCATGTTAATTTTGCAAACAGCCATTGAAGAAGCTTTTCTTAACATTTCAACTGGAATACCTTTTGCGCCTTTAATCTGGCCGCCGTACTCATTGCATGTTGCAACGGCGTTCTGGTCAACTGATGATGCACCATGAAGAACAATAGGATAGTTGTGGAACCCTGCTGCCTCAAGTTTATCCGTTATGGTTTGAAGTCTTTCAAAGTCAAGTTTGGCTTCGCCTTTAAACTTGTAAGCGCCATGGCTTGTGCCTATAGCAACTGCTAAAGAATCAACACCTGTGCGTTTTACAAAATCAACAGCTTGGTCAGGGTCTGTGTATGTGGCATTTCCTGCGGCAACATTTACTTCATCTTCTACTCCGGCAAGCTTGCCAAGTTCAGCTTCTACAACTACGCCTCTTGCATGTGCATAGTCAACAATTTCTTTTGTTTTAGCCACATTTTCCTCGTAGTCAAAATGAGAACCATCAAACATAACTGATGTGAAACCGTAATCAATGCACTCTTTGCATATTTCAAAGTCAGCACCATGATCAAGATGAAGGGCAACGTCAAGACCGGTTTCCTCTATAGCCGCTTCTACCATTTTTTTAAGGTAAAGAGGGTGAGCGTATTTAAGTGCGCTTTTTGAAACCTGAAGTATTACAGCTGAGTTATGCTTTTTACAAGCTTCAATAACACCCTGAATAATCTCCATATTATTGATATTAAATGCGCCTATAGAATAATTTCCTTTAAATGCTTTTTCAAACATGTTTTTCGTAGTTACTAAAGCCATTGGAAGAAACCACCTTTCATTAGTAAAAAATAATATTACTTCTTATTGTTAATTATAATACTTGTGCAGTGTTTATACAAGATTTTATTATGCCTCATTATGTCGATTAAAATACTTATTAAATATTTTTTACAGTAATAAATTTTTATAATATAAAGAAACTTGATTTAGACTTTTTTAAAAATTTGAAATAAATCTATTTTATGTCAAAAAAAGTATATATTATTTTGGGAATAGAAGCTTTGGAATTATGAGTATGCTTCAATTTTAGATTTTACTGTGTCATACTCCTCTTTTTTGTTTTCTAATTTAAGTTTTTGATTCTGAAGCTCAGCTAAACGGCTGAAATAAGTATTTGAATTTTCTGTGCTGCTATTTGAAGAATTATAGAAGTAATATCCGCCTTAATGCTCAGGGTACTTAATTTTTTCACGTATAGACTCAAGTTTAATGTCTGTAAGTATTTTATATCTCTAAGAGTCATAAAATTATTGCAGTAATTATTGGGTATCTTTTGTTTTACTCTGAAAAAATTTTTACGCTTCATATTAACTCTCTTTTCATTAAACTTAGCCGGATTTAAATTTATTACATAAACTTTTTAGACTAATTGCAATACAACACATTGTTGATGATGTAAAATATGTTTAATATTTTAGGGTATAACTGTAATTATTTGTTGAAAATGTGATATTTTTTTATTTTGTATGTTCCATTTAATATAAAGTTTATATTATTTTTTAAAATATGTATTCTCATATTGAAAATTTTGTGTTAAAATAAAAAAACAAAAGCAATACAATATTTTACAGTTCTAATTCCTTAATATGGAGTGGTTCATTTGGTATATGCTTTAATTGTTTTGAGTATAATATGCTCAGACCTATTTACAAAAAAGCTGATAAGTGATAAGCTGTATATTGAAGAAAAGAAAGAGATTATAAAAAATAAAGTCTATTTATGGCACAAAAAGAATAGGGGCTTTTCTTATAATAGGCTTGAAAACAACCCTTTTTGTGTTAAAGTAATTAGTGGAGCTGTATGTTTAGTTTCACTTATTACTGTGATTCCGGCAATGTTTAAAACAAGTTTTAATGTGTCTAAAACTTGCTTTTGTATATGCTTGGGTGGTGCGTTATCCAACCTTATTGACAGGCTAAAAAACGGTTCTGTTACAGATTTTATTTATATAAAATTCAAAAAAGCGCCTATATTTAATTTAGCTGATTTATTTATAGTTTTAGGCTTTATATCTTTCTTTATAAGCTCTTTAAAAACTAAATATAAATAATAATTAAGTTTAATATTCCTGGATTGTTCGATAACCGATTATTTTGAACCTACATTATTGATACGGGAGTCCTATACTGAGCTGATATGCCAGGCCTCTTACTAATTCCCTTTGGGCTGAGGAAGGCAAAATAAGTTCTTGCGGACACCCACCTGGCTTCGGCTAGGTGTCAAAAAGTCGGAACGGCAGTTCGGGATTATTTTTTTCTATTTATCAGACAGTTTAAAATTTTAAGCTGTCTGTTTTTTTGTTTTAGAATAAATAATTATTATGCAGCATATATTGAGGGGAGGTGGTGAAAATGGCAATACTTAGAATAATTGCAACACTGTGTGCTGCAACAATATTTTTAAGCGGCTGTTCTTTTACAGATATTATAAGTTTGGGTTCAAAACTGCAAAGTGAGGGACAAGCTCCTATGCCTTCTGGCACAGATGTTTATACATTTGATTATCCTGTAAGCAGGGCACTTGCCGCAAGAATGATTTCTATAGTTTTTGGAAACGGAGGAATAAACGGCGGAAGTAATTTTTCTGATGTAACGGAAAGTGATTGGTATTGCGGTTATGTTAATAATGTATGCAATGAAGGTATTATGCTTGGCGAAGGTGACATATTTAACCCTATGGAATCTGTTACATATAAACAAGCACAAAGCGTATTGAAAAAATTAGGCCTTAACTCTGCTGATAAAAATATAGAAAACAGCGATATTCCTGTATCTTACGACTTATGGTGTAAAATGCTTTTTGGCCCTATAGATGACAAGTTGAGCG
>CALWEX010000003.1 GCA_944377425.1 uncultured Clostridia bacterium | reverse complement strand
ACAAAACAGCCGTTATTTGTGCCGGAAAAGCGTCCATCTGTAATTAAGGCTACGCTGTCGCCAAGTCCCTGACCAATCATGTATTTAAGCACGTTGCACATTTCCCTCATTCCAGGCTCGCCTTTAGGTCCGCCGTAGCGAATAACAACAATATTGTCAGCAAATAATCTAAATAGTTAATTTTTGACATATTTAAAGATTAACATACTAAATTTAATGTGTCTAATGTTTAAAATACATAGTAACTATACATATATAACATATAACATGTGACATTGTATATGTATATTTTAAACAATGTTTCTTGTTCACTTGTTATATTGACACAGTTTGCTGTGTATGTTAAAATTTCTCACAGATAATTAATTTCCGCACGAAGCGGGTTTAAGTAATATAACAAAGGATTTTTAAATGCCACGAAGGCAAAATATAGTTTGTATGACTATGTTTTGTTTTCGTGGTTTTTTGTTTAGGGAGGAATGTATTTATGAATAGTGTAGACAATTACTGGGATGAACGCGCTGAAAGCTATAGCAAACAGAATATAAGCCAACTTGACAGAAAAGAAAAATGGAAAAGCGTATTAAATAAATACATGCCAGAAGGTAAAAACGCCAAAATTCTTGATATAGGCACAGGCCCGGGATTTCTTGCAATATTAATGGCAAAAGAGGGATATAACGTAAGCGCGGTTGACAGAAGTGGCCAAATGATTTATCATGCTGTACAAAACGCGCAGCAGGAAAATGTAAGCGTTGACTTTAAAGTAGTAGGCGACGAAATGCCTTTTGAGGAAGACAGTTTTGATATGATACTTTCAAGAGATGTTGTTTGGATGCAGAAAGAGCCGGAAAAAACACTTGAGTCATGGTATAAACTCCTTAAAAAAGGCGGTACAATGGTATATTTCGATGCCGACTGGTATGGTTATTTAAGAGACGACGAGTCTATAAAAGTTTATAAAGAGCACAGGAAAAACGTAGAGAAAAACAACGGTTTTGTTTATACAAAGGCCAACGAAATGGAGCAGATGGCACATGACTTTCCGCTTACATATCAGGCAAGGCCTCAGTGGGATGTAGATTTTTGGAATAAACAGCAGACCGACGGTGTTTTATGCGAAACTGAGCTCAACAGCAGTATTTACTCCAAACTGGAGCAATTACAGTATGAGAAAAATCAGGAATTTTTAATTTGCGTAAAAAAATAAGGCGGTAAAATGAGACATTTAGGCACTGTATGCAAAAAAATAGCCCTAAGCGCTATTCAAACAACAGTTATATTAATAGGCATAACTTTAATTACATTTTTTATACTGCATATTTCACCTGTAAACCCGGCTGAAATTTATCTTATGGGAAATAGTGGAAACGTAGGCCAGATTTCGCAGGAGGCTATAGAGGAACAGGAAAAGAAAATGGGCCTTGATAAGCCTTTTATACAGCAGTATGCTTTATGGCTTAATAATGTTGTTCATGGCGATTTAGGGACTTCTATGACTACATCTAAGCCTGTTAGTGAAGAAATAACAGACCATGCCGTGCCTACAGTAGCATTAACTGCTGTGTCTTTATTAATTACCGTATTAATATCAGTACCGCTGGGAATTTACTGCGCCGTAAAAAAAGATAAGGCTTTGGATAATATTGTACGTATATTTTCCTTTTTGGGTATATCTATGCCATCGTTTTTTATATCGCTTTTGTTGCTGTGGCTTTTTGCCCTTAAACTCCAAATGCTGCCGGTTATTGCCCAAAGAAGCCCAAAAGGCATTATACTGCCGGCATTAGTGCTTATTATACAGTGTTCTTCTAAATATATTCGTCAGGTAAGAGCTGTTATATTAGAAGAAATGAATAAGGACTATGTAATGGGCGCATTTGCAAGAGGAATAAGTGAAAGAGAAATTTTATTTAAGCATGTGCTTAAAAACTCTGCTGTGCCAATTTTAACATGGTGCGGTACATACTTTGGCATTATGCTGGGTGGAGCGTCGGTTATAGAAACTATTTTCTCTTGGGACGGCATGGGAAAGCTTGCAGTAGAGTCGGTAATGCGCCTTGATTATTACATGATACAGGGCTTTGTGCTGTGGACAGCGGTTATATTTTTAATTGTTAATTTTGCAGTTGATGTTGCCGGAGATATTATAGACCCAAGGCTTAAAAGGGGGCGTATGTAATGGAACGTAAAAAATACCCCGTGTCCTTTTGGGTTTTGGCAGTATTAATTATGCTTTTAATTGCCGCAGCGGTTTTTGCTCCTGTTTTGGCACCAAATGACCCAAATAAATCAAGCCTTATGGATGCCTTAAAGGGTCCTTGTCAGCAGTTTCCGCTGGGTACAGACCCATTAGGCAGGTGCCTTCTTTCACGAATGCTTTACGGCGGAAGGGTGTCTATATTCAGCAGTTTAATTATAACTGCATCTGTATTTGTTTTAGGCACTGTAATTGGTGTTTTTTCCGGGTATACAGGCGGCGCTGTTGATATGGTTTTAACTAAAATAATATCTATTACCCAAGCATTTCCTAAAATAATATTGGCTATAGCTATAGCCGGAGTACTGGGTATAGGCATTAAAAATACAATTATAGCCCTTTGTATTGTAGAGTGGGCAGAATACGCCAGAATGGCCCGAAGCCTTATCCGAAGCGTTAAAGAGCGCACATTTATTAAAGCAGCTAAAATATGCGGCTGCGGCGAAATTAAAATAATGTTTAGGCATATACTGCCAAACATTATACCGCCTTTAATTGTTAGTGCGTCTTTAGGCATAGCCTCAATGATAATGGAAGTGGCAGCACTTTCATATTTAGGTGTAGGTGTTCAGTCGCCTATGGCTGAATGGGGCGCTATGATGAATACGGGCAAAGATTACATTCAAACAAATATTTCCCTTGTATTGGTGCCTGGTGCAGCTATATTTATAACTGCGGTTATATTTAACCTTTTTGGTGAAAAGATAAGGGATGTTTTAGGCACAAGGAATTAAATATAATTAAAAGGAGACTTTTATGAATATAAAGCTATTTAAAACTACAGTTTTTGCTTTATGCTCTATTATGCTTTTTACAGCCTGCGGAGCTTCTAACGGCAGTAGCCAAAGCGCCCAAAGTGCAGAAGTAGAAACTCAAACAGATTCAAATACAAAAGAAACAGCAGTTTTTGCCGATACCCAAGGCCCTACAAGCCTTGACCCAGCAGAAAGTTGGAACAGCTGGTATACATCAAGATACGGTATAACAGAAACACTTTATAAACTTGATGACAGCCTTGTTCCTCAGCCGCTTTTGGCCCTTTCATGCGAAATGACAGACGATACTACATGGGTAATTACATTAAGAGATGACGTAACATTCCAAAACGGCGAAAAAATGACAGCAGAGAGCGTTAAAGCCTGTTGGGAAAGAACACTTAGCAAAAATCCAAGGTTAGGCGAGCTTTTGTTTATAAGCCAAATAGAAGCCTCAGGTCAGAGCCTTACAGTAAAAACAACAGAGCCTGTTCCGGCGTTTATAAATGGCCTTACAGAGACGCTTTCAGCTGTATATTATGTAACAGATGATGAGTCTATAGCTCAAACTCCAATAGGCACAGGGCCTTTTAAGGCTGTAAGCTACGAAGTAAACAAACAAGCAAATGTTGAGAGATATGACAGCTACTGGGGCGGCACTCCAAAACTTAAATCAGCAGTGTTTAATATAATTTCTGATACTAACTCACTTGTAATGGCTCAGCAGACAGGGGAGAGCGACCTTTCTGTAAGCATACCAGGCACAAGCCTTGAGCTTTTTAATGATGCATCAAAATATAATGTAGATGGTGTGGCAGGCTCAAGAGGACAAGTTATATTTATGAATTATAATAATGAGTTTATACAGGACATAAATATAAGAAAAGCAATAAGCATGTGCATAAATAAACAGGGCTATGCCGAAATATTAAATAAAGGTGCTTCTGTACCTACTAACGGATTATATCCTGACTTTATGGATTTTGGTTCTAAAGAGGATTTAACAGGTGGATATGACATTGAAGGTGCTAAAAAAGTTCTGTCAGATGCGGGATACACAGATACCAATGGTGATGGAATTGTAGAAAAAGATGGCAAGCCAGTTTCACTTAGAATTGCTACTTACAGCACAAAAGCCGAGCTTTCAATGTTCTGTGAGGAAATGGCTTCTAGTTTAAAAGAAGTGGGTATTGACCTTAAAGTTGAGGTTTATGAGTCTGTAGCAGAGCAGCAAAAGACTGGCGATTTTGATTTGCTTATGGTAAGCTTTACAATGTGTCCTACAGGCGACCCACTGTATTTTGCCAATATTGCATTTAAAACAAATGGCAGCAGCAATTATGGTCATTACTCAAACGCAGAAGTTGACAGCATTATAAACCAGATGACACGCGAGTTTGATGCGGAAAAACGCACAGAGCTGGCTAAAGAAGTTCAAAAGCTTGTTTGTGAAGATGTGGGTTATATTGTTGTGGGCCATTCAAAATATGTATATGTAATGAATAGTAGCGTTAAAGGCCTTAAAACAAATCCTTCGGAATATTATCTGCTGGATGCCAATACGTATATTGAATAAACATAAGGTTCAAAAAAGTTATAAAAGTTAAAGGTGTTTATATGCTGGATATAAATAATTTAAGCGTATCTTACGGCAAAACCAGAGTTGTGCGCAATTTAAGCTTAAAAGTAAATGACGGCGAAATAGTATGTATAGTAGGAGAGAGCGGCTGCGGTAAAAGCACCGCTCTTAAATCTGTTTTAATGCTGGATAAAAACGCATCTATTACAGGCGGCAGCATTATATTTAATGAAAAAGACATTACAAAGCTTAACTCTGCGGAAATAAGGAATATACGCGGCTTAGAAATAGCCATGATATTTCAGAACGCTTTTCTTTCAATGGACCCTACAAAAACAATAGGCCATTTGTTTTATGAAACTGTTAAGGCACATAACAAAAAGGCTAAAAAAATTGACTGCCTAAAAAAAGCTGAAGAGCTTATGAAAAAACTGCGCCTTTGGGAAACAGAGCGTATTTTTACATCGTATCCCTTTGAGCTTTCAGGCGGCATGTGCCAAAGAACGGCTATAGCGGCGGCTATGATGAATACCCCAAAGCTTATACTGGCTGATGAGCCTACAAGTGCTCTTGATGTAACAGCACAGGCGCAGGTTATACGCCTTTTAAAACAGGTTAAAGAAAGTTATAACACATCAATGCTTATTGTAACTCATAACATGGGTGTGGTTGCTAATCTGGCAGATAAAGCTGCTGTTATGTATGGCGGAAGCATTATGGAAATAGGCAGTACAAATGATATAATAAATAGCCCGGAACACCCATATACAAAGGCTCTAATAAAGGCCGTTCCGGAAATGAACGGAAAAATACCCGAGGCTATAGAAGGTTTGCCGCCGGAGTTTAACGATGATATGGTGGGCTGTCCTTTTGCCCCACGATGCAGTATGGCAAAAGATATGTGTTATAAAAAATTTCCGGAAAAACGAGATTTGTCACAAAGCCATACTGTATACTGTAATTGCTGTTCTTTATAGCTTAGAAAAAGTAAAAAAACAAAAAAGATAGAAGAAGTTAGAAAAGGTTTGCAAAAGAAAAGAGAATGCTGTTATGTGTCTGCTTAAAGTTACCGGACTTACAAAAACATATAAAAACAAAAAAGACTTTGTTTACGCTCTTAAAGGCATAGATTTCAGTATAAAACAAGGCGAATGTTTAGGCCTTGTAGGCGAAAGCGGCTGCGGAAAAAGCACTACAGCCGAAATTATAGCTAGGCTTATAAAAGAGGACTCCGGCACAATAATGTTTAATGGTGCAGAAATAACAGGCCAAAAGCGCCTTAAATGTGTTGGCAAAGATTTGCAAATGGTGTTTCAGAACCCAAAGGACTCTTTTGACCCTAAATATAGTCTTTTGGAGTCAGTTATGATGGGTGCGGATTCATATAACTTATATTCAAAAACAGAACTGAGGCAAAGAGCTCAGGAGCTTATTAAATATGTAGGTTTAAAAGGGTCTTACCTGAATAAGGGCATAGGCTCATTAAGCGGTGGGGAGTGCCAAAAAGCGTCTATTGCAAGAGCCGTTATATGCTCGCCTAAGCTTATAATTTTTGACGAGGCCACAAGTGCTCTGGATGTTTCGGTTCAGGCCCAGATAATAGGTCTTATGCGAAAACTTAAAGAGGAAAAGGGCGTTTCTTTCCTTTTTATTACCCATGACTTAGCTTTAACATCTTCAATATGTGATAATATAGCGGTTATGTATTCAGGAAGAATAATAGAATATGGCCCATGTCAAGAAGTATTAAAAAATCCAAAACATCCATACACAAAACAGCTGGTTTCTTCTGTTTTGCCTATTAACGGATGCTGTAATATTCCTGAATTTAATGTATTGAGAAATACTGAGTATACAGAAAATAGCTGCGACTTTTATGCTTTTTGCCAAAGAGCAGATGAAAAGTGTGCTAAGGGTATTTTGAATATGGCGCAGCTCCAAGGCCGAAGCGTATTATGCTGCCATGCCGATGATTAATGGATATATTTGGTGAAATATTTTTTATTATGCTAAAATGTGGTGTGTAATTAAATTTTATACAGAAAAACCATTATGTTAAAGGCCAAACTAAATGTTGTAAAATATTCAGGGGAATATTGACATATATAGTTGTTAGTAATATAATATAACTTAGTGACAGATATATACTCAATTTCATGCCTTTAACAGCCTTATGAAAAGTATTTTATCAATTTCATAAAAGATATAATTTTTTATAAGGCAAATTTCCTCTCAAAGCCCTATGGGCTTGTAGCTTAAGAGGAAAAGCGCCGCGGATGTAGCCGCGGAGACAAAGGGTTCAAACCCCGTCAGGCCATTAATTTTCAATCTGTTTAAAACACGGGCGTGCCGTAAGGCGCGCTTTTGTTTTTATATATAGTTTGCTAATAAGATTTTTTCATAAGTTTTATATTTTTTAAGTTGGTTCATTTTTTATTAGTTGTTATAAAGTTTAATATTTTAACTAATTAAAAAAGGAGTGATTGTTATGAAAAAAATTCTCATTGCAATTTTAATTTCCTTATGTATTACCACCTCAGCATTTGCCAAAGATATAGTAAGTTCTAATTTAGACGGCATAACTATTACCCCTATAAATGACACCAGTGAAGGTGTTAAAACTAAAATAACATATAAAGACGGATACGTAGAAAATATAGATGCTAACTATGTAGCACTTTTTGTTAACGGCAGCCTTATTAGGGATTCAAATGTTATTATTGAAGAAAACAGGGCGTTGGTGCCTGTTAGGGCTGTAACCGAAAATTTAGGCTATGAAGTTAAATGGACAGAAGAAACCGGTGAAGTTGAAATATATAATGACAAAACCAATATAAATTTAAAAATAGGCAGTAAAACAGCTACTGTTAACAATGAAAAAGCAGAAATAGATGCTGCACCTAAAATATATAATAACTTTACATATGTGCCAGTTAGGTTTTTAGCAGATAGTTTGAATTTTAAAGTTGATTATTGCGACGGTAAAAATTTGGAAACTACCCACATTGTGCCAAGGATTCCTCAGATAATTGTAAGCAGTTATGATTCTTATGATGCCTTATCAAAGGATGAAGCTGTTGAAATAGTTAAGAAACAGCTTATAGAGGCTTACAATTTAACATACGGAGAATATATACCTTGGGATGAAAACGAAACATATAAAAATAATGGCGATGATATAAGAAAGGCCATTTATAACCTTAATGTAACTGAAGAAAATGACAGATTTTATACTATTCCTGTGGTGTTTGACTTTTGGGTAGATAAATATACAGGCGAAGTATATGTTTTTTATAATGGCATGACTATGGTTATATATAAATTTGACCCTACAAGCAAAGGGGCTTTAACTTTTGCTGGTTAAATATTTTATGTTTAAAGCTAAAGTATAATAAGTACGTATTTTAATTAATATATCTGTAGTTTAAATCAATATATTCCGGAATAGTTAGAGCTTTTCCGGAATTTTTTATTTATATTGCCTGTTTAAATAAACTAAACAAAGTATGCTTAAAAAGGCTTTTAACTAAAAAAACAAGGATAAGACTTACTGCCTTATCCTTGCTTTTGGATTGGTTTAATGGTTAGTGTTGTGTTAACTAATGGTTTTACATTGTGTAATTTAAAGGGTATTTAAATTTTATATGATTAAATTTGTGTAGCTAAGTTTCCTTCGCTGTCGAACTCAAGCTCAAAAGGCTCGCTTGTTATAGTAAGCTGCTCTCTTGTTTTAGCTTCTGGTATAAGTGCTTCAGAAATAAGCATATCTTCGATTTCAAGAGAGTTTTTAAGTATTATAATTCTTGGGTTATTAACATCCATGTTAAGGCATATAGCCATTGATGTTTGGATACATTCCTTCTCATTTTCTGCTATAAGTGGTATTTTGTAAACTGAGCTGTCGTGGTCTGTTACGGCGTTAGGATATGTATCATCAAATGATATCTGGTGGAAGAATTTCATTGTACCTACATCGGCTCTACCCATTCCAGTTGCATTACCATGGGATTCTTCACTTAACTCAAATATACCCATTCTTTCTGATTTAATACCTATAGGTAATCTTGAGCGGCCTACTACGTTAGGGTCCATACCACCGCCGCTGTAGTTTTTACCAATTTTCTCAAGTATAAGTACATCGCAGGCATCAAGGAAAATTTTACCCATAGCTGCTTTAGCCTCATTAAGAAGTTCAGGCTCTTTTACAGGTATTTCTTCTGGCTGAAGGAAAGCGATTTTATAAGTCTTATCAAAAGCATTTTCCATTAAGCCTACGCCTAAAATAACATTTGATTTACGTATTATTTCGCTGCCTATTGCAAATAAACGCTCAGGCATTGCATCGTCACCAGCAGAATGTGCCACATAAGCGCCAGCCTGTTTGCCAAGGCCTACAGTCATCATTTTCATTAAGCCGCTTTCATATTTGCCTTTAAAGCCTGTATGAGCTTTAATACGGTTAAGAACTATAATGCCGTCTGCTTCATAAGCGTTTTTGTCTATCTGTACGTCAACATCTATTTCATCAGCATGACCTATTTTAACTGTTTCCATAGAAGAAATAATAGGGCAGCCCATAGTTTCTTCTGTAATTCCGTAGCTAGTTAAAATTCCTCTTTGGCCTTCGGCTGTAGCGCCGCCGTGGCTGCCCATGGCCGGTATTATAAATGGTTCAGCACCGAGAGCTTTTACCTGTTTAACTATTTCCTTTGTTATAAGGGCTATATTTGAAACTCCACGGCTTCCGCTTGTTATGCATATTCTCTGGCCTGGTTTAATTTTGTCTTTTATTTCAGGTTTAGAGAAGTTTTCAGCTATTAAAGATATAATGTCTTGTTCTGAAAGTTCATTATGTGGAAAATACTGTTTTACGCGTACAAAACGAGGTATTTTCATCTGTTCTACTAAATGAGTTATTCCTGACATATATTATTCCTCCTACAAAATGTGGATTAATTTATCCGCGTTTCATCCATCTTTCCATCGCACAGTCCGAAATAGGCTTATCTGGTATTGAGTTATAGTCTACGGGTACTATTTTTTCGCTGCAAGAAAGCTTTGTAAGCTCTGTAACGGTTATCCCCTCCGTTAAGACAATGCTTTCTATAAGGCCTTTTTCGTTTTTTCGTACCTGTTCAGGCTCAATATCATAAACATCCATTTCTATATTGTTGCCTGTTACGCCTATTACCCTTACAAATGTATGAAGTTTATCCCCAAGTATTTTTTCAAGTTGCTTTGTATTAAGACCTTTAACCTCAAGACCAGAAATCTTTAATACAGATTTATCGGCATGGGCTATTATATATTCGTGTTCCATAAAAACATAACCTTTCTGTGCGTTTTTGGATATTTTAGCATACGCTTAAAGCTGTAAGGGCATAAATTTTTGCTGCTTCTACAAGGTCATCAATTTTAACCCATTCGTTAGCTTTATGTATGCAGTCAAGAGTTCCTGGGCCGAACATTATAGCAGGTATGCCATTTTTATTAAAGAAATAATTGTCGCCCTGAGCTATAAATCCGCTTAAATCAGCTTCTTTGCCTGTTGCAAGTTTTGAATTTTCCAAAAGAGCTTTAACAAGCGGGCTGTCCTCGGAAATATGAACGGCGTTTGATGTACGAGCGCAAAAATCAACTTCAGCATCGAATGTAGGGTCCTGAGCCTTAAGCTCTGAAATCATATCTCTTATAGCGCCTATTACTCCATCATATGTCTGTCCCGGAACAAGTCTTCCGTCAATCTTGAATACACATTCGTCAGGAACTATATTAATTCCTGTACCGCCTTCTATAGTGCCTACGTTAAGGGAGCCATTTCCAAGAAGTGGGTCTGGTGTAAATTCAACGCCTTTTTTATCCAACATATATATAAGCTTAGCTGCATTAACAACTGCGTTTACACCAAGGTGAGGTTTGCTGCCGTGGGCTGTAACACCTTTAACTTTTACTTCCATCCATGCACAGCCTTTGTATGCTACTACTATCTTCATTTCTGTCTGCTCAGCATTTATAAAAAAGTCTGGAGCTATAATTTTGTTTTCTGCAAGATAGCTCATACCGTATGGACTACCTATCTCCTCGTCAACAGTTGCAACAAACTGTACATTTCCCTTAAGTTTAATATCGCACTCTTTAAGAGCCTTTAAAGCCATAAAGCAGCAAGCAAGTCCGCCTTTCATATCAGCTGCGCCACGGCCAATAAGGTTTCCGTCTTTTACTGTAGGTACAAAACCGCCTTCGGTTTCCCAAGTTGCTTCATCAGCGGCTACAACGTCGTAATGACCGCCCATAGCAAGGGTTTTGCCGCCGCCTGTTCCTGTATACTCAGCAACAAGGTTACATCCTCCAGGAGCCTGAGAATATTTCTTTGCTTCAATACCGAATTTTGCAAATTCTGAGATAAGAAAATCTGCCTCTTTGTCATACATCTCATTTGAATTTTCTCTGCCTTATATTGAAGGCACACTGATAATGCCGGAAGCTATTCTTACAAGCTCATCACGATTTTTATCTATGTATTCAATGATTTTTTCTTTATCTGTCACTTTTTTTCTCCTTTTATGCTAATAACCGGTATTTACATTAATCAATCAGGCTCTTGATTTTTACAAGAGCCTGAAAGAAGAAAGAGAGTAAAGCGGTTTGAGTTTTAATTATTAAATTTCAACGTATCTAACTTCGCAGATATCAGATACTGCATATTTCTTAGCACCATCCATACCTGGAATAATTTCATCAGCGTGTGCGATTACTTCTTCTCTTGACATTACGTTTGAAGGAGCTTCAAGTTTTTCACGTGTAATGCCAATGCTTTCAAGTTCTATCCATGCACGCTCAGTAATGTTGTCAAGGTCAATAGGCTTGCCGTAAGCCTTTGCAAGGCTAAGTACGGCAGGGGAGCAGCCTATATCGCGTCCAGCTACAAGGCCGATATCAAAGGCGCGAAGGGTATGCTCTGCTAAAACGCTCTTTGGTGCGGCAATGGCTGGATAATCCTGTTTTACTGTTTTTGCGTATTTTCCGGAGTTATGAGCTGACATTCCGGCACGGTAAGCGCCTAAGTTTTTGCCACCGAAAATTCTTCCGTGTCTTTCGCTTACAACCATACCGATACCTACTGATACAACAGGTCCGGCTATACCGATAGTAACTTCACCGTCTGTCATAATCTCGTGAATACCGAAGTAAGGTGCCAAAATTTCTGTCATTTCAACCATGTTCATAACTTCTGAACCGCAGTTGTTGTTTGCGATACGTCCAGTCATGGTCATGTTTTCGTTGTTAGGTCCTCTGTTTCCTCTGTCTTCAGCACTTGGACCTCTATGTAAAGGTCTGCCTTTATATTCATCCATAAGCCACTGTTTCATATGTGGTTCTTCCTTTATCATCTGGTCAGAGTATGGAAGAGGGCTTATGTTAAGGTAACCATAGTTCTGGTTAATAAGTCCATGGTCAACGGAAGCAACACCTACAACAGCACCGGGAGCCATAATACCATCACTTGTAACAGTTACAGCATCCATATCAATAATGTCAACAGCGGCACAATCATCGCCAAGGGCTTTGCCTACAGCGTAGCAGGCTTCAAGGTCTGTTAAACCACATTCTTTAACATCTTTTTTGTCAATAAATACCCAGTTCAATGGCACCATTCCGTCTGCGGCGCCCTGAGGAATAATACGATATTTAAGTTTCACAGCGTTGTCCCCCTTTTTTATTTCTTAATGTTAGCGCGGCGGTCGATAATTTCTTTTACACCAAAAAGATGAGTTTCAACTGTAGGTGCTGAAAGCATCATGTTTTCAAGTATAATCTTTTTGCATGTACCGTCTTCTTCAATACCTTTAATAATAACTGTATAAAGAGTTTCCGGATTTTCTGTAGCAAGAACTACCTCAACTTTTTTGATGTCTTTATCTTCTATTATTTCTGTAATTTCGTCCTCAACACGGCCAACTCTTAAGGAAGCGAGCTTTGCTGTTTTTACGTTTTCAAGACCGCTTACTGAAAATCCCATGTTAGGGTCATTCTGTTTAGCAGCAGCCTCAATTTTTGTGTAAAAATCCGGTAATCTTGTATGCATTAATTTCATTAATAAAACACTCCTTTCAAAAATTAATTACATTTTGCTAAGCGGTTTATTAACCGCTGATTTTTATATTGTTGCATTTGTCTGCTTAAAAAATGAGAGGTGGTAATTTTTGGGTTTCAAAAACCAAAACGAGTTCCGCATTGCTTTATGTATTGGTGTTATTAAAGAGCGTCTGTGTGTGTTTAAAGGGCAATGAGGTATTAAAACATCGTTTATTCTAATTACTATTTAGTCATTTATTTAAGCTGTTTAAACATTACCTCCTTAGTAAGTATTATAATGTTTAGTTAAAAATTTAAAGTGCAGCATTGTACAATGCGCGGCTTACAAATACATTTGGTTTTGTTTGATTATGCCAAGAAATGTAGGAAATGACCAAATAAAATGGCTAAGCCTGTTCCCACTATATCGCCAAAGAAACCTAAAAGTATACCGAATGAAATCCAGTTAGGGTTGTGAGTTGCGGCAATAAGCGGTGCGGAAGAAGTTCCGCCTATGTTGGCAGTTATTGCTACTTCTGCTGTAAATAAATCAAACTTGAATATTTTTGAGAATAAAGCCCACATAGCAAACATAACAATTAACATTATTACGCATAATACAAGGAATCCCGGTGCCTGTGTGCACTGTTTTAAGTCGGAATATGATGCTGTTACGCACATACAAGCATAAAGGAAAACATTAGCACATTCTGTTGCGCCTTTAAGTTTTCTTGCAGGTGTTACACCAAGAATAATACCGAGTATTGATGAAAAAACTACTCTCCAACCAGTAGCATTTAAGAATGTAACAGGAGGGAGATGTGGTATTATGGTGTTTATTGCCCATGTACCACAAAGTGCTACACCAAAGAGTTTTAAATAATCAAGCATTGTGCATGTATTTATATCTGGGTCTGCATCTTCGGCAATACGCTTTGCTATTTCATCAAGGCCATCGGTATTGGCTTTCATAAATTTATTCCATTGCTGCTTTTTCTGTATGAGAGCCATTATTACTGTCATAAATATTGTGAATGCAAATGTAACCATCATAACGCTGTAAGCGTAGTCTACGCCTTCAACGCCAAATACACCAGCAACAGCTACCATGTTTATTGTTTCGCCAATAAATGAACCTGTTGTGGCGGCAATAATTGCCCAAGCGTTTTCTGGAAGAAAACCTTTACATATAAGAAATGCTACTGTAAAGCCGGTCATAATGGATTAAGAAGAAAGAAGGAAAGCCATTATCATCCTAGGCCCAAGTTTAATAACTTTTCTTATATCGCATGTAAGCATAAACATAATAAGCATCATAGGAAGAAAATTAGCGTACATAAAGTTCTGAACGTCTATAACGCCTTGAGCTGTTATATCGTAAACGCCAAATGTTGAACATAAAGCCATAAAAAGGAATATCCATATAATAGCGGGTAAAATTTCTATTACTTTAGTATGTTCATACTTTTTGCAAATTGAGAAAATTACTGCCATTGAAGCGAATATAAAAGCGTAAAATCCCAACGATGATGTAATCATTGAACAACCTCCTTGTGAAAATTTAGGATAGTCGCTTTTGTATCACATTGCTTAACACTTCAATTTGTATTTTTATATTATTGATTTTAGTATAGTATCGGTGGAAATAATACAGCAAAACGTCGCCATTATATTGTGCATATGAACAAACATAAATTCTGACTATAGTGTGATATTTTATTTATTTAACAAATAATTAGTGTTATAATAATAAATATATGAACTTTTTTTTAATATCATAGGAAGAGGGTAGTGTAATTGCCTATTAGTGTTGAACAAATTGTTAATAATTTGCCGCCGTATTATAGAATTCGCCTTGTAGCGGGAAAAAAAGGAATTTATAATACGGATATTAGTTGGGTTTCTGTTGTAGAAGACTATGATACTGAGAAATTTAAAAATTTTAATCGTATAATACTTACTTCTGGAATGAATATTGAAAGCACAGACGAAATTTTGAATTTTGCTAAAAATTTGCACACAGTGAAAGTAAGCGCGCTTTTTGTAAATACAGGAAAGTACATAAAACAAATACCTAAGGAGGTTAAGGAATACTGCGATGAAGTAGATATGCCGCTTTATACTATACCTTGGGATGTGCTTATGAGCGATGTGGCAAAAGACATAATACATGCTTTAATGCGTGAGGAAGCTAAAAATTTAAGCGTTTCGGAGCTGATGCAGAGTATTATATTTAATACGGAAAATTTATCAAACCAGCTTAACAAATTGTATTTTTATGGCTTTTATGATGAGGAAACATACTGCCCTATAATTATTAAAGTAGATGCTGTACATGAAAATGACCAGCATATGTTTTTAAGAAGTGTTAAAATGTGCTGTGAAAGAACAGCCGAAGAAACGGAAAGCATAATAGTGGCTTTTTTGTATAATAGAATAGTAACCATAATAGCTGTAAATGCAAATAATGAGCATTTAGAAAGTTTTGTTAAATCCCTTAACAATAACTTAAATGTAAGATTTTACAACTGCAAATCTTATATTTGTGTTGGTCGAAATGAGAGCATATATCATCTTTCTGTTAATTTTAAGCGGCTATTACCTCTTATGAATGTGGCGCTTAAAAATAAAAGTGAAATTTTATATTATGATAAAATGGGCATGTACAAAATACTTTCCGAAGTAAGCGACATGGCTATATTAAAAGATATGTACAACGATACTGTTGGCAGACTTATTCAGTATGATAAAGAAAATAATACAGATTTAACTGATTATATAAAAAATTATATTTCATGCGACGGAAATGTGCAGACGGTGGCTAATAACTTTTTTGTTCACAGAAATACAGTTAATAATAAGCTGAACAAGATTAAAGAAATAACTCAGATAAATCCTCTTACTTTGGATGGAAAAATAGTTTTTTCAACTGCTATTAAAATATCCGAGCTTTATAATCTTTAAAAAAACAAATATTCTAAATATACCAAAATTTTTTATAAAGCTCCCCAGAAATTGGCGGAATAATAAAAAACGACATACGCATACTATTCCTGTAACACCGATTAAATAAAATTTTTATTTAAAAAGGAGGGCATTTAAAATGTCACAGAGTTCAAAAACAGGAAACAAAGTAAACGTACCAGAAGCTAAGGGAGCTATGAACAGATTCAAATATGAGGTAGCTAACGAAATTGGTGTACCACTTAAAGAAGGTTATAACGGTGACCTCACATCAGCGCAGAATGGTTATGTTGGTGGATATATGGTTAAAAAAATGATTGAAGCTCAGGAAAAAATGATGGCTGATAAAGAGTCAGGCATGGGCTCAAACAGATAAGGTTATCTGTAAAAATTAATAACTAAATATTTAGGTTCGCTTTAAATGTACCGCCGTTATGCCGTTAATCAAAGGGCATTCCGGCGGTATTATTTTTAGTTATTAAATGCTTTGAAATTATATAAATTTTAAGCACATTGAAAAAAATCTCTTTATGTGTTAATGTAAAACAAAAAGTATTAAATACTAAAAGGAGATTTTATGGCTGAAAATAGAAGAAATGAAGAAAAATTAATTGATACTATTAAAGAATCCCCAAAATTAAGGCGGCGGCTTACAATAAGAGGCGTTTTATCGTTTTTTATTGTTGCTATACTTATACGTGCGATTTTTGTTGGAAGATACGAGAATGTTTTTGTTTGTGTTCTTTCTCTTTTGCTTTTTTGTGTTCCTATGATGCTTGAAAAGAAACTTTCAATAGACATACCGCCTTTAATGGAAGCTATAATTTACTGCTTTATATTTGCTGCTGAGATATTAGGCGAGATAAATTCTTTTTATACAAAAATTTCAGGCTGGGATACAATGCTTCATACATTAAATGGATTTTTAGTTGCGGCAGTGGGGTTTTGTCTTGTTGACCTTTTTAACAGAAGTGAAAGAATGACTTTTAAGCTTTCACCTATTTTTCTTGCATTGGTGGCGTTTTGTTTTTCAATGACAGTAGGCGTTTTGTGGGAGTTTTTTGAGTTTAGTATGGATTATTTTTTCGGTACTGACATGCAGAAAGATTTTATTATAAATACTATTCATTCGGTTGCATTAAATCCCGACGGGCTTAATAACGTGGTAACAGAGAAAATAACCAGCCTTGTTGTAAATGGAAAAGATTGGATGGAGTTTCCAGGTGGATACATAGATATAGGCATAATTGATACTATGAAAGATTTAATGGTTAATTTTGTGGGCGCAGTTGTGTTTTCTGTAATAGGATTTTTCTATGTTAAAAACAGAGGTAAAGGAAAATTTGCACCAATGCTTATACCAATTGTTTTAGATGTGCCTAAAAATAGCAAAGATAAAAAAAATAAAGATTAAAAAATTATATACTGCTGTGGCTTTACTTTTGCTGAAATATTGCCCGGCAGTATTTTTTATGTATAATTTATGTGCATCAAAGCATTGTTTATGGTAAAATAATAGTTGCTTTATGTTAGAAAGGACGATTATATGATTTCTTATATAAAAGGAACTCTTGAGGATATAACCGAAACGGGCGTTGTTATTGAGGCAGGCGGATTAGGATATTTTGTATCTATGCCGCCATCTTTTACTGTTAAATATAAGCTTCATACCGAGGTTAAGGTTTTTACATATATGAGCGTTAAAGAAGACGGAATTTCTCTTTTCGGTTTTGAGAATAAAAAACAGCTGGAACTGTTTAAAAAGCTTACCTCTGTTTCTGGTGTAGGCGGAAAATCAGCATTAGCTCTTTTAGGCAGTGCTAATGTAAATGAGATTACAACGGCAATTATAGCTAATGATGTTAATATGATATGCCGTGCTCCTGGTCTTGGCAAAAAAACAGCTCAAAGAATAATTCTTGAGCTTAAAGATAAAATATCAACAGATGAGATTTCTTCTGTAATAGGCGGGGAAATAGGCAGCGAAACAGGTGAAAATTCTGCTTTATCAGACAGCAGAAGTGAAGCTCTTGAGGCGATGCTTGTTTTAGGCTATGGCAGGAGTGAGGCAGTTAAAGCGCTTTCTGAGGTATACACAGCAGATGATGATACTTCAAGCCTTTTGAAAAAAGCGCTTAAAAAAATTTCTCAGAAATAATCAGGCGGTGTTTGTATGCAGGAAAGAATTATAACATCGGGCTTTAGAGCTGAGGATATAGAGCTTGAGCCTAAACTGCGTCCCGATAATTTAGAAAATTACATAGGTCAGGAAAGTGTTAAAAACAACATGAAAGTTTTTATTGAGGCAGCCAAAAAAAGGGGCGAGCCTTTGGACCATGTACTTCTTTATGGCCCGCCGGGTCTTGGAAAAACTACACTTTCAAATATTATAGCTAACGAAATGGGTGTTAATATTAAAACAACATCCGGCCCGGCTATAGAGCGCCCTGGAGATATGGCGGCTGTTTTAAGCGGTCTTGAAGAAGGCGACATACTTTTTGTAGATGAAATACACAGGCTAAACCGTATTATAGAAGAAATACTTTATCCGGCTATGGAGGACTTTGTTATTGATATAGTAATAGGCAAAGGCCCAGGAGCCAGAAGCGTAAGGATTGATTTACCTAAGTTTACGTTAATAGGTGCTACAACACGTATAGGACTTTTAACTGCGCCTTTAAGGGACAGGTTTGGTGTTATACAGCGCCTTGAGCCGTACAGTGTGGATAATCTTAAAACAATTATAAAACGCTCAGCAGGGGTTTTGGATATAGAAATAGATGACGGCGGAGCAGAAGAGATAGCAAGACGCTCAAGAGGTACACCAAGAATAGCCAACAGGCTTTTAAAAAGAGTGCGTGACTTTGCTCAGGTAAGCTTTGACGGAGTAATTACTCATGAAGTAGCTAATCAGGCACTTAACAGGCTTGATGTTGATAAAATGGGTCTTGATTTAACAGACAGAAAAATGCTTCTTGCCATGATAGAAAAATTCGGCGGACGCCCAGTAGGTGTTGATACATTAGCCGTGTATATAGGCGAGGAGGCCGAAACAATAGAAGACGTTTATGAGCCATATCTTATTCAGCTTGGTTATATCCAAAGAACACCAAGAGGCAGAATAGTTACTAAAAGCGGTTATGAACATTTTGGATTTATATATCCTGGGGATAAAGATAACGGCCAAATAAAAATACAAGGCTTATAATTTTTATTAAGAATATTTAACTGAAACATAAAAACAGCCATTTATGGGCATTTAACTGCCATAAACAGCTGTTTTTATTTTTATTCCTGAGGAATAAGCATTTGAATTTCATAAATACATCTGGAGTAATCGTAAAGGCTGTCTTCATACTCGTTGGCAAGAACAATAGGTGGCTTCTTTTTGCCGCTGAAAAACAGTTTTGCAAAATATGGATTCCAAGTATCGGAAAGTATTCTTGCTTTAAAGCAAAGATAATCGCCTTCAGGTATTTCTATAATGTTTTCTGATTTAAAATCAGGCGGTTCTTTAATAAACATGCCCAGATACTTTCTGTTAAGATTGCACTCCATAAGGTCGTTATAATCCAGTATAAGCGAAAATTGACGAACATATTTAAGAGAACGGAAATTTTCACTGTTTTTAATCTCGTGCAGTGCGATATGTACTTCTTCATTACTTTTTCCATCGTAAGCAGCAGCAACAAGATAGCGCTTTTCAATATGAAGGCTATAGAAATTGTCGTTTACACTGTCTTCGTTTACATAAGTAAAATAGTTTTTATACCATTCGATACTGTCTATAACGTCTTGAAGACGGCTTATTTCGTCAAGGCAGCGCTGCTTATGAGTATCAAGCAATGAAACCAGCTCTTTTATATCGTTGTTAAGTATTACAGATTTAATTTCTTCAAGGCTTAGGCCTAATTTCTGAAGGTATTTAATTCTGTCTATAAAATGAAGCTGATTAACGGAATAATAGCGGTAGCCTGTAGCCGGATTTGTGTACTTCGGTTGCAGAAGATCAATACTGCTGTAGTACCTGAGAGTTTGTATTGAAACGCCCATTATTTTGGCAACTTCGCCTATAGAATATAAATCTTTCAATCGCGAACCTCCTTCCACTGCGGCGTTTTATGTTGTGTATAAAAATTAAGTTTCGCCGCTATATATAAATTAATACGTGTTTATAATGCTATATTACATATAAAATATAATATAAATATAAACAATGTATAAACTGAGTAAAAAACAAGCTGTGGAGTTATTCTACAATAAATTTTTCTATATTCTCGGCGTTGGCGTATTTTTTAATATAGCCTTCTGCCTTTGTTATAAGTGAGTTTATATCTTCATCATCGGCGAAAACATAAATAAGAGTAACTATATTTTTGGAATTAAGAGTAATCATGGCTTTTTCGGAATCGCTTGTAGGGCTGCCGAAAGGCCCGTCATTATCACAAAGCACAGGAAGATTTTCAATGTTTACACTGTCTTTGCCTATGCCTTTATAGCTTTCGCCTGCTTTACCCAACTTAAGAGTTATATCACCGTTTACATTATCAATATCGTATGAGCCTACAGAAAAACCGCTTTCTACCGATATAAGATTATTTGTGTCAACAACGGTATTTATTTTATACAAGTCTTTGCCTTGTTTTATACGGCGAATAAGGGCTTCAGATGAAACTCTGTATCTGCCCGGGTCTTTACCAAATGACTTATAGGCTTTTCTTGAAGAAGCTACATTTTTAATTTCTGTAACATTCTTTGTTTCAAGCTCATTTTCAACGGCGGGTATAATTTTTTCTTCCATGTACTGCCATAAATCGGCATTTTGTTCTTTAACTTCAACGCTGTATTTAAGCACAACTAATTTAGTACAAGGAACTTTTTCTTTAATTTCACTGCTTATGGATATATTCATTTGTCATTCCCCCTAAATATCTATAATTTTACAATATTATAAGCTTTTGTGCAAAGGTTTTTTTTGTCAAAAAAAGAGACGGAATAAATCCGTCTCTAAATTTTGGCTTTAAATTAAGTTAATCAACTTAAAATCAGTCTAACTCAGCGAAAGCCTGTTTGAAGTCGTTGATAAGGTCCTGAGTATCCTCGATACCAACTGATACACGGAACATACCAGGTGTGATACCCATTTTTCTTCTGTCAGCATCTGGCATATGGCTGTGTGAAGATGTGCATGGGTGGTTAAGTGTTGTTCTAAGGCCGCCAAGTGTTGTAGCGTAATGAACATACTGAAGTTTAGCCATGAATTTATCAATCTTAGCTTCGTCTTCTGTGTTAAGGATGATGCTCATCATACCGCTGATAGCTTCGTCATCTGACCAGAGTTTCTTAGCGATTGCTCTCTGTGGGAAGCTGTCAAGTGATGGATGGTTAACTTTGATTACGTGTGGGTCGTTCTCGAAGAACTCAGCAAGTTTAGCTGCATTGTACATCTGTTTTCTTACACGAAGGTGAAGTGTTTCAAGACCACGAATCATCATCCAGCATGGGAATGGATCAGCAGGTGTACCAAAGAGCATTCTCATTGGACGAACTGTTTCGATGATTTCTTTAGAAGCTGTCATGCATCCAAGGATAGCATCTGAATGGCCGTTCATGAATTTTGTCATTGAAGAAATAACGATATCAGCGCCAAGTGTAAGTGGTTTGATAGAAATAGCTGTTGTAAATGTATTGTCCATCATAAGAAGAGCGCCGTTTTCATGAGCAAGTTTAGCAAACTCAGGAATATCGATAAGGTTCATTGTTGGGTTAGCGCAAACCTCAGCATAAATCATCTTTGTGTTAGGTTTGATAGCTGCTTTAACGTTCTCGATGTCATCCATGTTTACAAGTGTTGACTCGATACCAAATCTTGAGAACATTTTGCCAAATACGTCGAATGTTTCGCCGTAAATTCTGCTGTTGCAGATTACATGGTCGCCAGCTTTAAGAAGTGAACCGATTGTTGTTGAGATTGAAGCCATACCTGATGAGAATACAAGTGTGTCTTTGTCTTCAAGGCCAGGAGCTTCAAGAGCTGTAATCTGAGAAGCAAGAACATCACGGTCAGGGTTGTTTGTTCTGATATATGTATATCCCTGTGCGTAAGCCTGTTTGATTTCTGAAAGTGTATTAGCTGTGAAAGCTGTTGCTGTGTAAAGAGGGAAAGCTTCTGGTTTTAATAAGTTGCAAGCTCCATCTTTATATTTTCTAGTGTAGAGAAGTTCTGTTTCGAGTGACATTAAATATTCCTCCCTTTTTAAATAAGCCTTTAAAATTTTTTTCATTGCGTTAAGATGCTTTCAAAAGTATACAGCATTCATATAACAGTGAGTTTGAATGTTTTGAAAGCCATATTCGCTGTACAAGTCTATTGTATTATCTGTAGGTACAATAGAGTCAATAGTAATTTAAAAAAAATTAATTTTCGGTGTATATAAAGGTAGAAATTTTTTAAGATAAAATATGTGCATATGTAAAAAATCTACCCACTGTAAGAAATATTAAAAAAATTAATGGTCTATTAGATTTTTTTGTAGATGCCAAATAAAATTTATTGTGAAAAATGATAAGTTAAAATGTGATAAAAACTCTGCCAATTTACACAATTTAAAATAAAATCAATGAAAAATAGTAATGTTTTCATGATTGGATATATTTAATGTAAAATAGTGTAAATCGTGATTTATTAGTTTTTTTTATCTGGTCATTAGGCATAATGATTAAATTAACTTTTCAATAATATTTAAAAAATATGGTAAAATGTACATGCTGCACAATAAATATTTAAGAAAATGAATTTTGGACAGTCTTTTGAAGTTAAAATTAACACATTATAGTTTGCATAATATGTTTATTAGTTAAAAATGGTGGTTTTTTTCCTTGACTATATAGTCACAATAGGGTTTATTATCGATTTGTAGATTACAGCAGCTTACATAATATAAGTCAAATCAAATGGGATACTTTGTCTTTTGTTACTGTAGGCAATGCTTATTTTATATCACTTATTTCCTTATTATATGTTTTTACTAAAGATAATATTAAAGGAGGATGACACATGAAAAACAGTGTTACTTTTGGCGGCATTACAGTGGCATCAGGCGAAAAGGTATCTCAGTATGTTACAGTAACAGGTACTGATTACAAGTTCCCTATTACAATCATTAATGGTAAAGAAGACGGAAAAACATTTTTAGCTACAGCAGGCATTCACGGCTGCGAATACCCGGGTATTCAGGCAATGGTTGAAATGGCTAAAGAGATTGACCCAGCTGATGTTTCAGGTGTTGTTATTCTTATGCACTGCATAAACATCTCAGGTTTTGAAGAACGTCAAACATACGTTGTTCCTGACGACCCTGAGCGTAAAAACCTTAACAGGCTTTTCCCTGGAAATGCCGACGGAACTTTAGCTGACAAAATTTGTGCTTTCCTTTCAGAAGAGTTTGTAGCTAAGAGCGATTTCCATGTTGATATCCACAGTGGTGACATGGTTGAAAAACTTGATCCATGTATTATTGTGTGCGCTCCTAAGGAGTCTGAAAATAATGCTTTTGCAGGCGAGGCTGCTAAACATACAAGCTTTAAATACAGACTTAACTCAGGCGGAAGAACAGAGTTTTATAATTCATCATCCATAGACAGAAATGTACCATCACTCTTATTTGAAAGAGGCGCACATGGCGACTGGTCAAAAGAAGAAGTAGACGCTGATAAGAGCGACTTAATCAATATAATGAAATACTTGAAAGTACTTCCTGGCGAAGCTGCTTTAAATGAAACTCAGATATTTGTAAAAAGACATGAATGGGCAGAAGCTGAAGCAACAGGTCTTTTATATATGCTTGTTGATGCAGGCGATGATGTTAAAGAAGGCCAGAAACTTGCAGAAATCTGTGACATGTTTGGAAATGTTATTAATGAAGTATACGCTAAGTTTGATGGACATGTATTAATTATAGCATCAACTCTTGCAATTAAAAAAGGTGACGATCTTATTACATACGGCCAAAGCTAATAAGCTTACCGTTTTGTGATAAATAACACAAGAAAAAATTTTAATTAATTTACAAATAGCTCTTGATTCTATAGTAGCTATAAAGAATAAACTTAAAAATACAAAAGATAAAACGATTTATTATCGGTATATACATAAGATAAGTTTCATTGACTAATGTTTTACATAGTTATAAACTCCAGCCTTTTATAGAGGCTGGGTTATAATAAATTATATCGCAAAAAAAGCAATATAAAATTTACAGGGGGGATAGACAATGTTACACGCATTTGATCCAGATTTCGCATTTGAAACAAATATTTTAGAGGCAGGAGCTTACTTTACACATCCTGGAAAAGATCCTGAGGCACTTCCAATACATATGTCAACAGCACATAACGTTGAGGACGTTGCAGACCTTCTTGAAAGATACAAAGACGGAGATTACTGCTACAACAGAAACAGAAACCCGAACAGAACAGCTCTTGCTGAGCTTGTTAAATACACAGAAGGCGGCGAAGATGCAATCGCATGCTCATCTGGTATGGCAGCTATTTCAACAGCTATTATCGCTATGACAAAAGCTGGAGATCATATTCTTTCAGATAAAACTATCTACGGCGAGTCAAACGAAGTATTCACAGACATACTTGGAAAATATGGTGTTGAAACATCTATAATCGACTTTACAAACCTTGATGAAGTTAAGGCTCACATCAAACCTAACACAAAAGTTCTTTATACAGAAACAGTTTCAAACCCACTTTGCGGCGTTGCTGACTTAAAAGCACTTGCAGATATTGCTCATGCTAATGGCGCTATGCTTATTGTTGACAATACATTCATGACAGGCTGCCTTGCAAAACCTCTTTCAATGGGCGCTGACCTTGAAGTTATCAGCTTAACAAAATTTGCTAACGGTCATTCAGACGCTGTAACTGGCGCTATAATTGGTTCTAAAGAGCTTGTTAAGAAATGCCATGCTCTTCAGGTAGTTCTTGGTTCACAGGCTGACCCATTCTCATCATGGTTAACATGCCGTGGTATGAGAACAATGGAGCTTCGTGTTAAGAAACAGGCTTCTAACGCTCTTGCTCTTGCTGAAGCACTTGAAAAGAGCCCATATGTTAAATCTGTTCATTACGCTGGCCTTAAGAGCAACCCATTCCATGAGCTTGCTCACAAACAGTTCGGCGACTACTATGGCGGTATGCTTACAGTAGAGCTTCCAGAAGAGGATGACTATGATGTTGCTACAAGCAAATTCAATAAGTTCATGAGAACACTTAAGATTCCTCACTATGCAATGACTCTTGGCGGATACAGAACAACATTCTCATATCCACCACACAGCTCACATGATAACCTTACAAAAGAGCAGAGATACGCTATCGGTATCACAGATTCTATGTTAAGATTCTCTGTAGGTATCGAGAATACAGAAGACCTTGTAAACGATGTTCTTAATGCTCTTGAGGTTGCTTACGGCAAATAATTAGCTAAAAATATATAATGGCCGGACGTTATGTCCGGCCTTTTTTTACAAATTAATCAGATAGTGTAGATAATGTAACTTTTGGTATGTTTATGCGGAGGTGCTTGTTTTGCCGGTATATACGGTTTTAAGCTCACTTTTTGTAATATTTGCTCTTGCGATACCTGGATTTATATTTAAAAAAATAAATATGGCTGACGAAACACAGCTGAAGCTGATGTCCGGATTTATGTTAAAGGTTATACTGCCGGCTATCATTATTTATTCAATGCAAACAGATTTTTCTGTTGAAATGCTTACATCAGGCATCAAGGTTTTTGTGGCGGTTTTTGTGCTTTTTGGCGTTGTGCTGGTGTTTGCGGCGCTGCTTACAAAGAGTATAGGTCTTGATAAAAAGAGTATGGGTTTAGTGGCGTTTATAATGTTTTTTGCTAATACAGGCGGAATAGGCATACCTGTTATGAATATGCTTTTTGGCTCAGAGGCAGTTTTTTATGCTTCAGCTGCTGAGATGGCTACAGATGTGCTTATTTTTACAGCCGGTGTGCTACTTATGAAGTCTTCGGGAAAGAGTGAAGGTGGAATAGACTTAAAGGCTCTTTTAAGCCCAGGAACATTTGGAATTATAATAGGAATGGCATTGTTCTTGCTTGATATTAGACTTCCAGATATTATAAACAACGTGCTTGAAAGCATATCAGGTGCAAGCCTGCCTGTTACAATGTTTGTTATAGGCGCGCAGATAGGTAGTATAGACTTTAAAGCTCTTGGCTGTAAATGGCGCGTATTTGTTGTTACAGCGGCCAAGCTTTTAGTAGTGCCTGTGCTTATGTATTTTATATCCGTTAAGATAATTAAGTGCGATACTTTGCCAGCTATGGTACTTACTGTATTGTATGCCATGCCTACAGGTGGCGCTGCGGCTATATTTGCCCAGGAATATGGCGCTGACAGTCAGTTCGCGGCTGAGGCAGTTTTCCTTACAGATATATTTTGCTTAATTACACTACCTGTGATAGTCGTAATGTTGTGATTAAGGTACACGAAAAATGAAACAATAATTTCACTATGTTTGAAGCCAGTGCAGTTTAAACAATTCAATAAAAATCAAGAAAAATATTAAACAATATTATATAATTTTTAAATACTATATTTTGTACAAATAACTGCATAAATAAAGGAATTTAGGGTAACAGTGGTTAATTGGCAATTAAAATATAATAAAAAACTATAAATAATAGATAATACATTGACTCTATATTTACTAAAGGGTTTAGAATTTAACTATGCTTTAATGTATGCGCAACATTAAAAGTTATACCTTGCGTGGAATGGTTCTACGCTAACAACTACGGCTAAACTATATTTCGCCAGGGGAGAGGCGGGATAAAGTGACGCAATTTTAAGAGGGGGAATTATAAATATGTCATTTCCAGAAATGTTTGCGGCTGTAATTAACTGGGTAAACGACACTGTTTGGAGTGCACCGTTCCTTATATTCGTTATTGTTATCGGTGTATACTTCTTCTTCGGTTCAGGTTTGTTTACCATCAGACACTTTGGCCATATAATGAAATATACCTTTGGTAATGTTATTGGCAAAAACAATAAAGACAGCTCTGAGTTACAGAAAAAAGAAGGACAGATTTCACCTTTCGAAGCTGTATGTATAGCTATCGGCGGATGCGTTGGTACAGGTAATATCGCTGGTGTTGCTTCTTCAATAGCAGTTGGCGGACCTGGTTCAATATTCTGGCTTTGGGTTTGGGCTTTCTTAGGTATGATGGTTAAAATGGTTGAGGTTACTCTTGCCTGCCATTATCGTTCTAAAAATGAAAAAGGCGAGTACTACGGCGGCGGTACATATTATATCGAAAAAGGTCTTGGCAGACAGAAAAAAATGCCAGGCGCTATGGCTCTCGCAGTTCTTTTTGCAGTAGGCTTCATCGCTCAGTTCCTTGGCGGTTCACAGGCATACTCAATTTCTGAAACACTTAATGTTTCATTCGGCATCAACATGCTTCTTGTTACTTTCATTTATACAATAGTTCTTTACTGGGTAATTTGGAGAGGTACAGGACGTGTTGCTAGAGTTGCTACAAGACTTGTTCCTTTCATGTGCGTATTATTCATGCTTGGCGGTGTTGCACTTATTATAGCTAACATAGCTAATGTTCCACATCTTATTTATCAGATTTTCCATGACGCTTTCACAGGTTCAGCAGCAGTTGGCGGTTTTGTTGGTTCAACAGTTTCTATAGCAGTTAGAGAAGGTGTTGCACGTTCAATCAACTCAAACGAAGCAGGACAGGGTTCATCACCACTTGTTCATGGTTCAGCTAACACAATCCATCCTGTAAGAGAAGGTCTTTGGGGTGCATTCGAAGTATTTACAGATACAATTATCGTTTGCTCTATAACAGCTCTTGCCGTACTTGCTTCAGGCGCTTATGAAACAGGTCTTGGCGGTGCTACACTTACAATAGCTGCATTTGAAACAGTATTCGGCGCAGGCGCTGACTGGTTCATCGGTATTATGTGTATACTTTTTGGTATTACAACAACAGGCGGCTGGTTCTTATACTATATATCAGTTATACAGTGGCTTTTCAGAAAACATCCTATCACACGTGATAGACTCTGCTACTTATTCAAATTCGTATTCCCTATCCCAAATATGGTAATTGTTTGGGCTATCACAGCAGGTGGTTACGATGCAGACCTTTTCTGGGCTATAGTTAACGTTACACTTATACTTCCTGTATTCTCTAACTTACTTGCTTTGTTCTTACTTAGAAAGAAATTCTGGGAACTTCTTAAAGATTACAAAGCTCGTTATATGGGAATTGGTAAAGTTGACCCTAACTTCTACGTATTCTATGAAGATGACCCTGAAGTATTTGCTCAGGAAGAAGCATTCCGTCAGGAGCTTAAGAAAATTGACGAACAAGCTCTTGCGGCACGTAAAGGCTGATAAATATGTAATAGCCGAATATAATATGTTGTTGTTATTTCGGAATATTAAAGATTTATCATTAAATAGTTTATATTATCCCATTTGATTTAGGAAAGCCGTTTCGCAAATTCAGTTTGTGGGGCGGCTTTCTTTTTGCATTTTTATGTATAAAAATTATAAAAGCTTATTTTTGCTGCTGTAAAAAATGGCTTAAATAATATCTAAAAATATAATGTTTGATTTTACTATGCTATGCAAAATATGAAATATTAAGTATAAGCAAATTAATAAATATTTGTTGTCTAATTATTTAAAAGAGGTTATTTTTAGAGCATAAAACAGAACAATACATTAAAAAGTATTAATAAAAAACTAAGTGATTTTTTGATGGAAATATTGTAGAATATATGTAGTAAATTAAGTGTTAAAATACTATAAACGGGGGCCTTGGGGATGAGAGTAGAAATTAAACGGTATTTAGCTCTTGGCATTACTCTTACATGTGTTATGCTCATAGGCATTATACTATATTTTTCAATAGGTAAATTCGACGTTCTGCAAAGCAATATTAAATGGCTTATAGGCATTATTTCGCCGTTTATATATGGCTCTATGGTAGCTTATATATTATCACCACTTTGTAATTTTCTGGAAAGAAAGCTTTATAGCAGGCTTTCGATATATATGTCATCGGCTAAAAGGGCTAAAAAATTATCTGAAAAAATTGCTATTGTACTGGCGTATATATTCTTATGCTTGTTTATATACATATTCCTTAAAATTGTAATGCCTCAGGTTTTAGAAAGCTTAAAGTCAATTATAACAATAGTACCAGAGTGGATAAATAAGCTGTATGATTCCTATGAAAAACTGGCAAAAACAAATCCGGAATTAGGTGAGTACCTTAACGATTACGCTGTAAAGCTTTATGACAGAGCAAATACATTTTTGGAAAAAGGCGTTTTTGACAACGCAAAACTTATACTCAGCGAGTTTTCACTGCGTGTTGTATATTTTAGTAATGGTATACTTAATCTTGTTGTGGCAGTTATTGTTTCTATATATGTTTTAAACAGCCGCAAAACATTTAAAGCACAGTTTAAAAAGCTTATTTATGCATTGTTTAAAAAGGATATAGCGGATGCTATTATAAGTGAGCTTAGGTTTGCAGATGTATCTTTCGGCGGGTTTATAATAGGTAAAATAATTGATTCTTTTATAATAGGCATTATAGCATCTGTGTGTTTGTACCTTCTGCGTATGCCTTATGCAATACTGCTTGCCATAATTATAGGATTTACAAATGTTATACCATTTTTTGGCCCTATTATAGGTGCTGTTCCGGGGGTTATACTTATATTGTTTATTGACCCGCTTAAGGCGCTGTATTTTGTAATATTTGTGTTTATACTCCAGCAGTTTGACGGTAATATATTAGGCCCTAAAATATTGGGTGACAAAGTTGGAATACCAAGTTTTTGGGTTTTGTTCTCTATTATAGTATTCGGCAGTTTGTGGGGCGTATTTGGTATGATTGTAGGTGTTCCGCTTTTTGCTGTAATAATAGATATCGTAACTAAGTTTGTTAATAGAATGCTTAAAAAACGCGGACTTTCCTGCGATACAAACGACTATTATTCTAAAGAAGAATTTGCAATAAAAAACAATAAAAAAACGATAGCTGGTGATAATAAGCAATGAATTTTTATTCCGGAGAGACTGCCTTTTTGGCTGTTTCTCCGGTTTTGTTTTGCTCATTGAATGACTGAGTATAAAAGGATATAATAAATATCAGTTAATTTATTTTTTTACGGAGGTTAGCTAAGTGGATAAAATTATACTGCCTATAGACGCGGCTTTTATAATAGATGAGTTAAGAAAAAACGGTTTTGAAGGCCATATAGTTGGCGGATGTGTGCGTGACTCAATAATGGGTATTAAACCCCATGATTATGATATAACAACATCAGCTAAGCCTGAGGAAGTAAAAAAAATATTTCCTCATACTTTTGATACTGGTATTCAGCACGGCACAGTTACAGTAGTTATAAATAAGCAGAACTACGAGGTAACAACTTTCCGCATAGATGGCGAGTATGAGGACTGCCGCCATCCTAAAGAAGTTAATTTTACACGTGATATACACGAGGACCTTTTAAGACGTGACTTTACAATGAACGCTATAGCTTATAATCCTTATGACGGGTATACGGATATATTTGGCGGAATAGATGATATAGGCCGTAAAATAATTCGCGGTGTAGGTGACCCGGATGAGCGGTTTAAAGAAGATGCATTGAGAATACTGCGTGCTGTACGTTTTTCGGCCCAGCTTGGATTTGAAATAGAGCCGGAAACAAAAAAGGCTATGGAAAATAATGTAGGCCTTATAAAGAATATTAGCTCAGAAAGAATACGCGAGGAGCTTACAAAGCTTCTTATATCTAAGCATACTGAAAAACTCCCGCTTTTATGGCAGACCGGGCTTTTGGAAAATATATCACAAAGACTTGCTAAGTCCATATTAGGCAAAGAAGATATAATTCAAAATCAGATTTCAGAAAGTGAAAAAACAGTTCCGGTGCTTTTTGCTATACTTACACAGTTTATATCGCCTAATGACATTAAAAAGGAATTGTCTTTTTATAAGTTCGACAATAAAACACTAAACCAGATTATATGCCTTAATTCTTTAATTAATGAAAAAGCTCAAAGTGATGAAGTAAGCGTAAGGCATTTGGCTAACAAAATAGGTATTGAAAATTCAATGCTGTTTTACTGCCTTAAAAAAGCACAAGGCGATAATCAGGCTCAAAGTGCCCAAAATGTGCTGGATACAGTTGTAAAAAGAGGCGACTGCCTTTTTGTAAAAGACATGGCATTAACCGGAAAAGACTTAATAGCTTTAGGTGTAAAACCGGGCAAAGAGATGGGCCAAATTTTAAATTCTCTTTTGGATATGGTCATTAGTGACCCTAAGCTTAATACACGTGAAATACTGATTAAAACGGCAAAAGAAAATTTTATTGATAATATTTAAGTATATGCCCTCATAAAATGTATAACAGGCCATTGCCTGATATGGGGGATTTGCTATGGACGAAATATTTGAGAAAATTCTTTTAAACGGGTACGGCTTAAAACTGTATTCGGCGCGAAGGACAAGAACATGCCTTATATGCCATACTGATATGGGTGTAATGGCGCTTAAAAAACAGCCGTCCGATGGCCTTATGATTTCATTTGAGGCCGAAGGAAGAAAAAAACTACTGAGAAATGGTTTTGAGGGTATAAACAGCTTTACCGAGTCGGTTGAAGGTTTGCCGTTTTATACATATTCTGAGCAGAACTATACCCTTGAACCTTACAAGGAACTTATAACGCCTGATATGGACTGTGAGGAAACGGTGATTAAAGCTGTTAAAACACTATCACTTATGCATAACGCGGCTTATGGCTTGGAATTTGAAGGCGGCAAAAGCGCCTTAGGCAGGCTTCCGGAAATGTTTGAAAAACGTGCCGGCGAGCTTAAACATATACGCAAAGACATAGCACGCCGCGGACAGTACGACATTATGGATATGATAATTAAAACACACTACAATTATTTTTTAAACAGGGCAAGAGAGGCGTTAAACCGTTTGGAGGAATCAGGGTACAGCAGCATAGTAAAGCGAGCTGAAGAAAAAAAGACTTTCTGCCATAACTCATATAAAAGCGGTAGCTTTATGCAGACACCAGAAGGCGGTATTTTTATTGAAAGTATGCCTAAAATAGCTTATGATATACCATGCTGGGACATAGCTTTTTTACTGCGCCGTTTAATGAAAATGCTGGAATTTGATGCTGACAAAACGGCAAAGGTTTTAAATGAGTATGGAGAATATACTGAGTTTGACAAAAGCGATGTTTCGGTTGTAAAGGCTGTTATACTTTTCCCTTGGAAATTTATGAGCCTTTGCAACGAGTACTACAACAAAAAACGCAATTATTGTCTTATACCTGCTGCTGACAGGTTTAACAGGTGTGTTGAGGCGTCCCTTAATGAAGAAAAAATACTTTCAAAGCTGGATAAATACGTATGATGACATAAAGCGCTCGGTTGCTAAAGCCGGGCGTTTTTAATTGCCCAAAATAGATTTCTGTCGTTTTTTAGTTATGTTAAGCACTATATTCTTCTTGCTCTTTTATTGAAATAATAATAAAATATAAAGGTAAAGACAGAGTCTGTTTTATTACTGTTTAATAATAAAAAGCAAAGGCGGTATGCCATGGGAAACTATAAATTTGAAAAGGATAATAATAACTTTGGTGAAACTCGCAGACTTGATACAATACACAAGGAAGTTCAAAAGATAGAAAAAGAGATTAAAAACCGCAAAATTAATATGGATTCATTTCAAGAAGATAAAATTGATACGGTTTTTGGCATAAATAAAAAAATAGCAGTTATTATAGTAATAATATGCATGTTATTTATAATATGCGGCTGTTATGTAATAAGCAAAATGGTAGACGGCTCAAGTACGCCGCAAAATAACGGCAATACGTCTAACGGTGAAAACTTGCTGCCGGAAAAAGAAGAAAGCACAGAGTTTATTTCCTGCGGTGTAATTACAGAAAAACACACAAAGGAACTATCTGTATTAGACATTGAAACAGGCAAAATAAATGTTGTTAAGCTCTCTAACAGCACAGTGATAACAGGCTCCAACGGCGGAAGAATATCCCTTAAGGATTTGTCGAGGGGCGATATTGTAAGTGTTGTACTGTCTGAAACTGGAGAGGCTCAGCAGCTTAGATTTCCGGAAAATGCTTGGTATTATGAGTCAATTTTAGGTGTTAAAGTAGATGCGGCTTTAATGACAGCTGAAATAGACGGCAAAAAGTTTGCTTATGATAACAAAACTATATTTTCATATAACGAAAACGATATTTATCCGGGAGATATTGAGGAAGCGGATATTGTAACAGCATACGGAATAGGTGAGTATATTTTAAGTGCTAAAATAGAAAAAGCTCATGGATACGTAGTTCTTAAAAATGCCGATGAAATAGAAAACATTACAGTTAAGATTGATTTTGGCCAGCCAATTAAGGCAGATAACTTAATAATACCAGTTCCAGCTGGTCGCCATACAATAGTAGTTTCCGGCGATAATATAGACGATTATATGTCGGAAGCTGATGTTAAGGAAAAAGAACAGTTTGAGATAGATTTGGGCAAGTTTTCGGAAGCTTTGAGAATTACATTTGATGTAAATGCTGATGACTACAATGTAAATATAAATGGTGTTGATTATCCGCCTAACACAACTGAAGTTGCTGTAAGCAGAGGCGAGTATAACATAGTTATAACAGCTAAAGGATATGAAGATTTTACAACAACGGTTACATGTGAAAATGATAATGCACATGTCAGCGCTGCGCTTAATAAACTTAATTCAACACAGAATAAGCCGGAAACAGGCACAAAACCGACTGAAACAGGTGATACTCCACCTAAGCCTAGCAATAATAAACATCAAGGGAATTTAACAATATATACTGACCCGGGCTGGGCTAAGGTATATGTTGATGGAGAGTATATAGGCGTTTCACCTGTTATGGTAAAACTGGACTATGGAAAGCATAACGTAAAAGTAAAAGACAGCGAAGGAAACATAGAAGAAACTGACGTAAATATTGACAGCCCGGATAAGACTGTAACATTAGATTTTTAATATACAGGGGGTATAAGTATGCAGTACAGGGAAAAATATGAAAGCTGGCTTAACGGCTCATGCTTTGACGAGCAGACAAAAGCCGAGTTAAAGGCTATTGAAAATGATGAAAACGAAATTAAGGAAAGGTTTTATAAAGACCTTGAGTTTGGTACAGGCGGTTTAAGAGGAATTATAGGTGCTGGCACAAACCGTATGAATATTTATACTGTAGGTAAGGCAACACAAGGCCTTGCTGATTATATACTTGAAAATAACCCTAACGGCGCTCAAATGGGAGTTGCGATAGCATATGACTCAAGAAATATGTCACCTGAGTTTGCCAGAAAAACAGGTCTTACACTTTGTGCCAACGGTATTAAAGCCTATGTTTTTGAATCTTTAAGACCTACACCGGAACTTTCTTTTGCTGTAAGGCATTTGGGCTGTACCGCAGGTGTTGTTGTAACTGCAAGCCATAATCCACCAGAGTATAACGGCTATAAAGTATATTGGCAAGACGGCGGACAGGTGCCATACCCAAGGGATGAGGCCATTATAGAAAAAGTTAATGCTGTTGCTGGGTTTGATGCTATAAAGATAATGGATTATGACGAAGCCGTTTCAAAAGGTCTTTATGTAACAATAGGTAAGGAAGTAGATGACGAGTACATTAAAAATGTAAAGGCTCAGTCTCTTAACCCGGATATAGTATCTAAAACAGCCGACAGCCTTAAAATTGTATATACACCGCTTCATGGTACAGGAAACATACCTGTAAGGCGTGTACTTAGTGAAATAGGCTTTAAAAACGTATATGTTGTGCCTGAGCAGGAGATGCCGGATGGCAATTTCTCTACAGTTGGCTATCCTAACCCAGAAGACCCTAAAGCATTTACTTTGGCAATAAAATTAGCTAAAGAAGTAGGTGCCGACGTTATAATAGGCACTGACCCAGACTGCGACAGGGTTGGTGTTGTTGTAAAGGATTCAAAGGGTGAATATGTTGTTCTTACAGGCAATATGACAGGCGCTCTCCTTACAAACTATATGCTTTCACAAAGAAAAGAAAAAGGTATTCTCCCTGTAAACGGTGCTGTTGTTAAAACTATAGTAACAACAGAAATGATAAGACCTATTACAGCTGAATATGGTGTTAAGCTGTTTGATGTGCTTACAGGCTTTAAGTATATAGGCGAAAAAATTAAGCAGTTTGAAGAAACAGGAGATTATACATTTGTATTTGGCTTTGAAGAAAGTTACGGCTGCCTTTCAGGAACATATGCAAGGGATAAAGACGCCGTTGTGGCTTCAATGCTTGTGGCAGAGCTTACTGCTTTTTACAAAAACCAGGGCAAGACCCTTTATGATGGCCTTATTGAGCTTTACGAAAAATACGGCTATTATCGTGAGGGCATTACATCAATTACTCTTAAGGGTATAGAAGGTGTTGAAAAGATTAAATATATTATGGATACTCTTCGTAAAAATCCGCCTAAAGACTTTATAGGAAATAATGTAATGTGGCTCAGAGACTATACAAAGAACGAGTTTACAAACTTAATTACAGGCGAAACTGAAAAGAATACACTCCCTTCATCTAATGTGCTTCATTATACATTGGAAAACGGAGACTGGGTATGCGTAAGACCTTCAGGAACAGAGCCTAAAATTAAAATTTATTACGGCATAAAAGGTACCGGAATGAGCGACGCTGCTTCAAAACTTGAGGCAATGGGCTCTTATATGAAAGAAATGATAGATAAGCTGTAATAAATAACTTTTAATAACAGATATAATCTTTTTAAACATAGTTTTAATGCTGAAATACCTTAAGCGGCAGAAGTACAGCAAAAGCAGTTGTATTTCTGCCGCTTGTTTTATTGATAAGACGGAGTTTTTGGTGTATTATGTAGTTAAAAGCTGTTTTATTACGGAAAGAGAGGGTAATATGAATAAAATTCGCTTAATTTTATATTCGTTTGTTTTGTCTTTAATTCTGCCTTGCTTTTGTATGGCTGCTCAGGAAGGAAGCGGCGGAATGAGTTTAACTAAAATATTGGCTGTTGTTTTAATTATAATTTTTATTGTAACATCAGCTATTATGGTTTTATTTACAAAACATTTAAAATAATAAAGAGAAAGTAAAAAGTTGGAAGTAAAATTGACTTCTTTATGCCCGCTGTTAAACAGCGGGTGTTTTAGTTTTGATTAAATTAGTTTACCTGCCTTTAGATGGCTAATGGTTGTGCGTTAAATATTTGTTAATATCAATTTGTTTGTGATAAATAGGAAAACCTTTTTGTTAATTAATAAACTATTTTTTTTGCTATATTGCACAAAAAAAACGAATTGTAGCGCATGTTGCACGAAATGCTGGTATTTTTATGTTTGAATATTTGTAATATATGATATATAATAACCTAAATAAAAAAATAATCACGTAAGAGGCAATACTGTTTTTAAGCTTCTGTCCGTTTAAAACATAATACCTTTTAATATCATCAGAGGTAAGACAGATGTACTAAACGATTTGTATAAACGAAATATGCGGCTTAAAACATATTTAAAGGGGTTGCAAAAACATAATTAAACTGCATCAAAGTATTAATGTTCTAGACGTAAAATTTCCCATTTAATTTGTGCATTACGTGATGAAATAACCGGTTAAGATGTTATAATACCGGCGGAAAAATTTAACAAAAATTAAAGAGAGGGACTATGTGGTATGGCCACTGAACCGATTGTTTATTAACAAACAATGCCCTCGAAAAATAACATCGGTTTAACAAATCAAAAGGTTTAAACAAAGGAGGTTTTATCAAAATGGGTCAGTATAATAAAGTTACTGCTGATGTAATCGAAAAACTTAAAGCAATAGCTCCTAACAGAGTATTTGCAGGGGAAGAAATTAACGAGGACTATATTCACGACGAGATGCCTATTTACGGCAAATTCGCTCCTGAAGTAGTTGTTGAGGCTGCTTCCACAGAAGAAATTTCTGAAGTAATGAAAGTCTGCAACGAAAACTGCATTCCAGTAATACCTAGAGGCGCAGGAACAGGTCTTGCCGGCGGCGCTGTAGCTATTGAAGGCGGCGTTGTTCTTTGCACAACAAGAATGAATAAAATACTTGAATACGATATGGAAAATCTTTCAGTAAGGGTTCAGCCTGGTGTGCTTTTACAGAACCTTGCTGATGATGCTGCCACAAGAGGTCTTCTTTATCCACCAGACCCAGGTGAAAAATTTGCAACTCTCGGCGGAAACGTTTCAACAAATGCCGGCGGTATGAGAGCTGTTAAATATGGCACAACAAGAGATTATGTAAGAGCTATGACAGTTGTTCTTCCTACAGGTGAAATTGTAAACTTCGGAAGCAACGTAAAGAAAACAAGCACAGGCTACAGCCTTTTAAATCTTATGATTGGTTCAGAAGGTACACTTGGCATTATTACAGAGCTTACACTTAAGCTTGTTCCAGCTCCTAAGGAGATAATAAGCCTTATAGTTCCTTTTGAAGACCTTAACGCATGTATAGGTGCTGTACCAAAGGTACTTCTTTCAGGCCTTAACCCACAGGCTCTTGAGTTTATGGAAAAAGACATTGTTAGAATGAGTGAGAAATATCTTGAAAAACAGGTATTCCCACAGGTTATTGACGGCATAGAGGCTGGCGCTTACCTTCTTATTTCATTTGATGGTGATAGCATGGAAGAGCTTGAGCAGATTAGTGAGCAGGTTTCTGAAATTCTTTTTGAAGAAGGCGCTATTGATATTCTTGTTGCTGATACACCAGAACTTAAAAAGAACGCTTGGGCAGCAAGAGGCTCATTCCTTGAGGCTATACAGGCTGATACATCAGAGCTTGACGAGTGCGACGTTGTTGTACCTATAAGCAAAATAGCTTCTTACCTTGAGTATGTAAACTCACTTGCTGAAAAGCATGACGTAAGAATAAAGAGCTTCGGCCATGCAGGCGACGGCAACCTTCATATTTATGTATGCCGCGACGAACTTCCTCAGGATGAATGGGAAGCTAAATGCAAGGCAGCTATGGATGATATGTATGCTGAGGCTGACAGAATCGGCGGCCTTGTTTCAGGTGAGCACGGTATTGGCCATGCTAAACAGGAATACCTTGAAAAGTGCGTAGGTCCTGTTGAAATGCAGCTTATGCAGAATATTAAAAAGGTATTTGACCCGAACCTTATACTTAACCCGGGCAAAGTTTGCTATAAACTTTAATGTATTTTCACCCGCGGCTTTATGCCGCGGGATTAAATAATAATGTGTGTTTTTGTGTGTTGTTTTATTGGTTGATGTAAATTATTTTGGCACTGGAGGGATTGACATGTATATTCTTGATGAAGAAGGAAAGGATTTACTTGCTACAGTTAAAGAGTTTTGTGAGAAAGAAGTAAAAGAACAATGCAAGGCTTATGATGAATCCGGCGAGTGGCCTAAGGATATAAACGACAAAGCATGTGAGATGGGGCTTAATGCTTTGGAAGTTCCAGAGGAATACGGCGGACTTGGCCTTAGCAAAAACACTTATGCGGCACTTTACGAGGAAATGAGCAAAGCAGATGCCGGACTTTTCACAACAATGTCGGCCTCCAATTTAGCCATGAAACCTCTGCTTATAGCAGGCAGAAAAGACCAGATACAGCGTGCGGCTGATTTGCTTTTAGGCGGCGGCTACGGCGCATTTTGTCTTACAGAGCCTATGGCTGGTTCTGATGCCTCAAACAATAAAACAGTAGCTGTAAAAGATGGCGATGACTATATAATAAACGGCCGCAAATGTTTTATAACAAACGGCGGAATAGCTGATTTTTATATAGTAACAGCTATGACAGATAAAACAAAAGGCGTAAAAGGCATGAGCGCGTTTCTTGTTGAAAAAGGAACAAAAGGCTTAAGCAGCGGCAACGAAGAAAATAAAATGGGTATACGTACATCAAACACAACAGATGTTATATTTGAAGATATGCGTGTACCAGCTTCTGCTATGATTGGCGCTGAAGGCACAGGCTTTAAAACATGTATGGAAACCCTTGATATTACAAGGGCACTTATGGGTATAGGCGCTACTGGTATAATGCAAAGATGCGTTGACGAGGCTGTTGCATACTCAAAACAGAGAATAACATTCGGTCAGCCTATAGGTAAATTCCAGGCAATACAGTTTATGATAGCCGATATGGAAATTAAAACAGAAACAGCGCGCCAGATGTCACTTCACGCATTAAAGCTTCAGGAGCTTGGTCTTCCATATTCAAAAGAAAGTGCAATAGCAAAATGCTATGCCGGAGATATGGCTGTTAAAGTAGCACTTGACGCTATACAGATTTTAGGCGGCTATGGCTACAGCAGGGAATATCCAGTTGAAAAGCTTTTAAGAGATGCTAAGATATTCCAGCTTTATGAAGGTACAAACCAGATTCAGAGAGTTGTAATATCTCGTTCTGTAATGGGTAAATTCTGATAACTGACTATAAGAACATGAGGTGTAAAAAATGTATATTCTTGATGATGAAGCAAAAGACCTCCTTGCTACTGTTAAGGAGTTTTGCGAAAAAGAAGTAAAGGAACAGTGTAAAGAGTTTGATGTTTCTGGCGAATGGGCAGAAGAAATGTATGCTAAAGCCGGTGAAATGGGACTTAACGCCATTGAAGTTCCAGAAGAATACGGCGGAATAGGTATAAGCAAAATTACTTATGCTGCTCTTTATGAGGAAATGGCAAAAGCAGATGCCGGATTTTTCACAACAATGGCTGTTACAAATCTTGCACTTAAGCCGCTTATTATAGGCGGAAGAAAAGACTTGGCTCAAAAAGCCGCAGATATACTTATAGGCGGCGGCTATGGTGCATTCTGCCTTACAGAGCCAATGGCCGGCAGTGATGCTTCCAACAACAAAACAGTTGCTGTAAAAGACGGTGACGAGTATGTATTAAACGGCCGCAAGTGCTTTATAACAAACGGCGGAATAGCTGATTTTTATATAGTAACAGCTATGACAGATAAATCAAAAGGTGTAAAGGGCATGAGTGCTTTTTATGTAGAAAAAGGCACTCCAGGCTTAAGTGTAGGCAACGAAGAAAACAAAATGGGTATACGTACATCAAACACTACAGATGTTGTGTTTGAGGATATGCGCATACCAGCCTCAGCACTTATAGGTAATGAAGGCGACGGTTTTAAAATTGCTATGCAGACTTTGGATATGGCAAGAGCCGTTATGGGAATAGGTGCTGTTGGTGTAGCTCAAAGATGTATAGACGAGGCTGTTGCATACTCAAAGCAGAGAATTACATTTGGCCAGCCTATAGGCAAGTTCCAGGCAATACAGTTTATGATTGCTGATATGGAAATTAAAACAGAAACAGCGCGCCAGATGTCACTTCACGCTTTACAGCTTCAGGAAGAAGGCCTTCCTTACGGCAAAGAAAGCGCAATAGCAAAGTGCTATGCAGGCGATATAGCTGTTGAGGTAGCTCTTGATGCTATACAGATTTTAGGCGGCTATGGCTACAGCAGGGAGTATCCAGTTGAAAAACTTTTAAGAGATGCTAAGATATTCCAGATTTATGAAGGCACAAATCAGATACAGAGAACAGTTATTTCACGTGCCGTAATGGGTAAATTTTAATAGACAAAGAGATTAAAAGATTTTATAATAAAATAATTGAGAGAGGGATTTTAAAATGGGTTACATACTTAATGACGAGGGAAAAGATTTATTAGCTACTGTAAAGGAATTCTGTGAGAACGAAGTAAAAGAACAGTGCAAGGAATACGATGTTTCCGGCGAATGGCCAAAGGAAATTTATGACAAAGCTATGGAAATGGGCTTAGGCTCACTTGAAGTACCAGAGGAATACGGCGGAATTGGTATTGACAAAATAACAGCTGCTGCTCTTTACGAAGAAATGGCAAAGGCTGATGCAGGTTTCTTTACAACAATAGCAGCTTCTAACCTTGGTTATAAACCTGTTCTTATTGCAGGCAACGAGGAGCAGAAACAGTTTGCCAGCGATATTCTCCTTGAAGGCGGCTATGGCGCATTCTGCCTTACAGAGCCTATGGGAGGCAGTGACCCTTCAAGCTGCAAAACAACAGCAGTTAAAGATGGCGACGAGTATGTATTAAACGGCCGCAAATGCTTTATAACAAACGGCGCTATTGCCGGATTTTATGTTGTAACAGCAGCAACAGATAAAACACTTGGAAATAAAGGAATTTCTGCATTCCTTATACCAGCAGGCACACCAGGCTTAAGCGCTGGTAACGAGGAAAACAAAATGGGTATCCGTACATCAAACACAACAGACGTTGTACTTGAGGACGTACGTGTACCAGCTTCAGCTATGCTTGGAAAAGAAGGCGAAGGCTTTAAAATTGCCATGAAAACACTTGATATGGCAAGAACATTTATTGGCGTAGGCGCTGTAGGCGTTGCGCAAAGATGTATAGACGAGGCTGTTGCTTATTCAAAACAGAGAGTAACATTCGGCCAAGAGATAGGCAAATTCCAGGCAATACAGTTTATGATTGCTGATATGGAGATTAAAACAGAAACAGCTCGTCAGATGGCGGTTCATTCTCTTACACTTATGGAGCAGGGACTTCCTTTCAGCAAGGAAAGCGCAATAGCAAAATGCTATGCAGGCGATATATCAGTAGAAGTAGCTCTTGACGCTATACAGATTTTAGGCGGCTATGGCTACAGCAGAGAGTACCCTGTTGAAAAACTTTTAAGAGACGCCAAGATATTCCAGATTTATGAGGGAACAAACCAGATTCAGCGTATTGTAATTTCAAGAGCTGTTATGGGCAAGTTCTAATGAAATTTAAGTAAAAAGGAAAGGAAACGGCAATGGGTTATATTTTAACAGAAGAAGGCAGTGAGCTTGTAGCTACCGTAAAAGAATTTTGTGAAAAAGAAGTAAAGGAACAGTGCAAAAGCTATGACGCATCCGGCGAATTCCCGGCAGAAATAGTGCGCATGGGCGCTGAAATGGGCTTAAGTGCCCTTGAAGTGCCTGCGGAGTACGGCGGAGTAGGCATAGACGCCGTTACCTGCGCTGCTATATGCGAGGAAATGGCAAGAGCTGACGCCGGATTTTATACAACTATGTCTGCCAGCGGTCTTGCTTTAAGACCTGTTCTTATAGCAGGTAACGAGGAACAGAAAAAATGGGCCTGTGATGTGCTTCTTAACGGTGGTCAGGCGGCTTTTGGCCTTACTGAGCCCATGGCCGGTTCCGATTCGTCAAATACGAAAACAACAGCCGATAAAGACGGCGACAGCTATATATTAAACGGCCGTAAATGTTTTATAACAAACGGCGGCATAGCCGACTTTTATGTAATATTCGCCATGACAAATAAGGCCAAAGGAGTTAGAGGCATAAGCGCATTCCTTGTGCCTAAAGATACGCCGGGCTTAAGCGTTGGAAGCCACGAAAATAAAATGGGTATCCGCACATCAAACACAACAGATGTTGTAATGGAAGATATGCGTGTGCCTGCTTCCGCTCTTTTGGGCAAGGAAGGCTCGGGCTTTATGATTTCAATGAAAACACTTGATATGTCAAGAGCCTATGTAGGCGCAGGCGCTGTAGGCATTGCCCAAAGATGTATTGACGAGGCTGTTAAATACGCTAAGCAGAGAGTTACATTTGGAAGCCCTATATCAAATCATCAGGCAATACAGTTTATGCTTGCTGATATGGACATTAAAACAGAAACAGCAAGAGCTATGGTTGCTCAGGCTGTTCAAAGACAGGAACAGGGTCTTTCATTTGCTAAAGAAAGCGCTATAGCTAAATGCTACGCCGGTGATATAGCCGTTGAGGTAGCCCTTGACGCTATACAGATTTTAGGCGGCTACGGCTACAGCAGGGAATATCCGGTGGAAAAACTTTTAAGAGATGCCAAAATATTCCAGATTTACGAAGGTACAAACCAGATTCAAAGGTCGGTTATTGCAAAAAGTGTTATAAAGGGAAGATAAAGGGAGGTATTTAATTTACCATGGAAATTTTAGTATGTGTAAAACAGGTTCCTGACGATTCAGTTAAGATTGGCCTTAACGCATCAGGCGCACCTGCTATAGACGGTGTTACAATGGTAGCCAATGCTTTTGATACTTACGCTCTTGAAATGGCTACACGCCTTAAAGAGGCTAACGAGGGCACAATAACAGTAGTTGCTATAGGCCCAGAAAAAGCAAAAGACGCTCTTAAAAGCTGCCTTGCTGTAGGCGCTTCAAAGGCTTATCTTGTAAGCGATGAAGGCCTTGAAAATATGGACAGCCTTGCAACAAGCTATGTTCTTTCAAAAGCTGTAAGCAAAATTGAGGAGCTTAACGGCGCTAAGTTTGACCTTGTATTCTGCGGTAAAGAAACAACAGACTGCACAACAGGTATGGTAGGTCCTGAGCTTGCAGAAAGACTTGGCGTTGGCTGTGTAACAGGTATTGTTGATATAAGCCTTAAAGACGGCGGCATTTCTGTTAAACAGGAAACAGAGGAAGGCTACAACACAGTTGAAACAGCTATCCCTGCCGTTGTAACAGTTAATAAACCAGAGTATGACCCAAGATACCCAACAATGAAGAGTAAAATGGCAGCAAGAAAGATACCTATCGACGTTATAACAGGCGCTGATTTAGGTCTTGAGGCTGATAAAACAGCTCCTGCCGTTAAAGTAACAGCATTAAGCGAGCCTCCAAAGAAACAGGCCGGTGTTAAGATAAATGAAAAGACATTTGAAGACACAATGGCTAAGGCTATGGAAGTATTAAAAGAAGCCAAAGTATTCTAAGGAGGGAGGATATTTAAAATGGAAAATTGCATTTTTGTAGTAATGGAAACAGAAAACGGCGCTGTTAAAAATGTAGGTTTTGAAATGATTACACCTGCTAAAGAAATAGCTGTCGCTAAAAACTTAAAAACAGTTGCTGTTATAATAGGTAACGGCATTGACGAGGCTGCTAAACAGGCCGGAAACTATGGCGCAGACGCTGTAATTACAGTTGACGCACCTGCATATAAAACATACGCAAGCGATGAATACGCTGCTGTATTAACAGCACTTGCTGAAAAATATAAACCAGAGGCTATATTTATTGGCGCTACACAAAACGGTAAAGACCTTGCTCCTAGAGTAGCAGTTAAGCTTAACACAGGCTGTGCCGCTGATGTAACAGCTATGAAGCTTAATGACGAAGGCAAGATTGCTTTTACATGCCCAGTATACGGCGGTACAATACTTGCTGAAAACGTAGTTGAAACTCTTCCTCAGATGGCTACTGTAAGAGGCGGAGCTTTTAAGAAAGCTGAGCCTGCTGAAACAAGCGTTGAGATTATCTGTGAAGATGAAATTACTGTTAAGGCAGAAGATATTAAAACAAAGATTGCTGATGTTGTAAAAGAAATTTCAGAGGCTGTAAACCTTGAAGACGCTGACGTAATTGTAGCCGGCGGCCGTGGCATGGGTTCACCAGAAAACTTTGCACTTGTTAAAGAGCTTGCAGACCTTCTTGGCGGTGTAGTAGGCGCTACAAGAGCACCTATCGAGTCAGGCTGGATTTCAAGAGCTCATCAGATTGGACAGTCAGGCAAGATTGTAGCTCCTAAGCTTTACATTGCATGTGGTATTTCAGGTGCTACACAGCACGTAACAGGTATGGTAGGCTCTGACTACATTATAGCTATTAACAAAGACGAGGACGCTCCTATATTTGACATAGCAAACGTAGGTATTGTAGGCAACGTAATGCAGGTAATACCAGCTATGATTGAAGAAATCAAAAAAATGAGAGCATAAAAATAACGAAAGCCGCCCAAAAAGGGCGGCTGTTTTTTCATTTATTTAATTCTTTTTTATCTGTTCTTCCTACAAGATAATCCAGTGAAACATCGAAAATATCGGCTATTTTTATTAATGTGTTTTTTCGAGGGGGCTGAGCTCATGGTCAGGAATTTTGCCTGCTGCAAAACGGTCTGCGACCGCCCCAATATCTTTGGGGTTCCTTGTTGCGAAGGCCGCAAGCCCCCTTGAACTCAAGTTAGCAAAATTTGGCCACGCTAAAAGACCCAAGACGCACGGCTTGAGGGTATGTTTTAAATAAAAATTAAACTTAAAGAGAGTTTGAACGAAAAACTTCAGTTTTCGGGGGTGCAGGGGTCGTAGACCCCTTGCTCGTGCGGGCGCCGCGTCGAAATCGGCGCTGCTTTTGGTACTTTTTCAGAAAAGTACATATAATTTAATTTAAAATATAAATCAAGAAAAATTTAATAAAATATTTTTTCGAGGGCTAAGTTCATAGTAGCAAAGGCCGCAAGCCACCTCGTACTCCTGTTAGTAAAATTTGGACACGCTAAAAGACCCAAGACGCACGGCTTGAGGGTATGTTTTAAATAAAAATTAAACGTAAAGAGAGTTTGAACGAAAAACTTCAGTTTTCGGGGGTGCAGGGGTCGTAGACCCCTTGCTCGTGCGGGCGCCGCGTCGAAATCGGCGCTGCTTTTGGTACTTTTCCAGAAAAGTACATATAATTTAATTTAAAAA
>CALWEX010000002.1 GCA_944377425.1 uncultured Clostridia bacterium | reverse complement strand
TTAGACAAAAACTTGGTTGGATGAGTCCTGTAGAATATAGGCTGTCTGCCTTAACTTCATAAAAACAGCGCAGCAGTTATTAAAACTGCTACGCTTAAAAAGTCTAACTTTTTGGGGTCACCTCAATACGCCGGTTCTTAGTATTTTCAGTTACTCATATTTTACTATTTCAGCTTTTTCTATTATAACATCCTCTGTAGGCTTATCGCTATCATCTGTTTCAACAGCTGCAATAGCGTCTACCACATCCATGCCCTCTATTACCTGACCAAAAACTGTGTAGCCAAAATCAAGGTATGGTGTTCCGCCAAGAGAGTTATACTCCTCTTTTGCTTTATCTGAGTAGTTTGTTCTTACTATCTTTCCGCTGTTTGAGTCATAAAGTATTTCGCTGTCGCCATACTGATTTACTACTTCGTCTATATAGTCAAAATAGCCTTCTTCAACTGCTGGTGACTGAACAATATAAAACTGGCTTCCATTTGTGTCCATACCGCTGTTAGCATAAGCAAGGGCACCTCTAAAGTGATACATATCGCCGTTGTACTCGTCCTCAAATTTACCGCCCCAAATGCTTTCTCCGCCTGTGCCATCACCGTTAGGGTCGCCGCCCTGAATCATAAAGCCGTTTATTACTCTGTGGAAAGTAAGGCCATCATAATATCCTTCGTTTATAAGGCCTTTAAAGTTCTCTACAGCCTTTGGCGCTTCTTCTGGGCAAAGTTTGATTTTAATTACGCCTTTATTTGTTGTAAAAACAGCTATTTCCTCACCTTTTTCCGGCTCCTCAAGCTGTGGGAAGTTTGTGCCATCTGTAAACATTTTTTCTTTAAGGGCATCAAGCTCAGCCTGTGCTTCTTCTGATGTCTGTTCTGATGAAGATGAAGCCTGAGATGATGACTCGGATGATGTTTGAGATGATGCGGCCTGAGAAGATGAAGCAGATGAATCACTGCCTGAAGAACAGCCGCTAAGCACCATTGCGGCCAATGCTGCCATACAAATAAACTTTTTCATTTATATCACACTCCAATTACTATTTTTATTCACTGGATAAATTTTAAATATATACAGCATGTTTGTCAAATAAAATTTATCTTTATACTAGCTTTATTAACTGTATTTCAGTATTACTTTCATTACGTTTTCAACGCCGTTTGATGCTGGACTTTTAGCCATGGCAGTTATAAGACTATCTTTTGCTAAATACAGCTCTTTTATGGCCTTTAAAAGGCTTTCAGGTGTCATATCCTCTTCATTAAGCACAAGGGAATATCCCTGTTTTTCAAAGCTCTGGGCATTTAATATCTGGTCACCGCGGCTGGCTTTTGCCGAAAGCGGTATTAAAAGAGCCGGCTTTTTAAGTGCTAAAAATTCGGATATTGAGTTTGAACCGGCACGAGATATAACCATATCTGCGCAAGCTATAACATGCGGCAGCTCCTCCGAAAGATACTCAAACTGCTTATAGCCTTTTATGTTTATTGACTTATCTACATTGCCTTTGCCGCATATGTGTACCAGCTGGAAACCTGTTGTTATCTCAGTTAACGCAGCTCTAAGCACTTTATTTATTTTTTGTGAGCCAAGGCTTCCGCCCATCATCATTATTACAGGCTTTTCATTATCAAAGCCGCAAAGTTTTAAGCCTTTTTCTTTATCACCATCAAAAAGCTCTTTTCGTATAGGCGTTCCGGTATGAATACCTTTTTTGCCTATATATTTAACTGTTTCAGGGAATGTAGTGCATATCTTTTTTGCAAATGGCATTGCTATTTTATTGGCAAGGCCTGGAGTCATATCAGACTCATGGGCTATAACAGGCACACCGTTAAATTTAGCGCCTAAAACAACAGGCACAGCCACAAATCCGCCTTTTGAAAATACTATATCCGGTTTTAAGCGTTTTATAAGCTTTTTAGCCTCACCAATGCCTTTAACAACCTTAAACATATCTGTAAAGTTATCTTTAGACATATATCTTCTTAACTTGCCTGTTGAAACATAATGATACTCTACCCCTGTTTTTTCCACAAGGCCGCGTTCCATGCCATTTTCAGTGCCAATATATATTACGTTGTACCCGGCTTTTTTAAGTTCCGGTATAAGCGCCAAATTCGGCGTTACATGGCCCGCCGTACCGCCGCCTGTAAGAACTATGGTTTTCAAAAACAACATCTCCAGTCAGTAAAATCTATACAGTCAATAATAACAGATATATCCTTTAAGCGCTACCATTTAAAAATACTTTCATAATTTTTATTATATACTCAAGACATAATATAAAAACATATTTTTTCATTTTTTTAAATTACATGAATATACTTTTAAAAAATACAGATTCATAAAATTTTATTTACAGCTTTTTATAACTTCTGCAATATATTAAAAATCAAAAGGAGGATTTTAAATGTACCCTTATAACCCGCAAAGCGCCGAATTAAAAGAGGAAAAAGGCGTTATTGCCGCACAAAACGATGCATCTATGGCAGATAACGAAGACATAAACCGTATTTTATACTTACTTACAACAGCCGTAAACGCTAAAGAAAAGGCCGCACAAAAGTACTCCGGCATACTTGATAATATTGATAATGCCAAAGACCGGGAAACCGTAAGAAGCATATATCTTGAGGAGCTTAGGGGTAAAAAGCTTCTTGAGCAGATAAAAAGCGAAATTGAGGACGCACATTCTATGGAATATACTGAAGATACATCCGGGCCTGAAATTGTAAAAGACGAAACTTTCCCACCAGAAGCAACACACCCTCTTTCTGCTGCATTTAACGGCATGATAACTGCCGAAATAGAAAGTGCGCGGTTTTTCCGTGATTTAGCTTCAGTTATGGAACCATATTATGACGACTACACCAATACAGTATTATCCATTATGAATGACGACCAGAACCATGCCATACTTGATACAATGCTTTATACCCAAAACATGTTTAGTGAGCAAAATAATTGAAATACATTTGATTTATTTATAACTTATTTATAACTTATTTATAACGCTTCCTTACAAAGGGTGTCCTTGATTATAAAAAAAGGCAGTGGTATAATTTTTATACAGTTTAAAAAATTGTACCGCAAAGGAGGCATTTTAAAATGAGTGACTGCATATTCTGCAAAATAATTTCAGGCGATATACCTTCAGCCACAGTTTACGAAAACGACGAGTTTAAGGCAATATTAGACAGATTTCCTTCAAACAAGGGACATGTGCTTATAATGCCTAAAACACATGTAGCCAATATTTTCGAGATTGACCCGGACATGGCAGGAAGGCTCTTTAAGCTTGCCGCACAAATAGCGCCTGTTATGAAAGAAACATTCGGTTTTGAAAACATGAATGTTGTTCAAAACAACGGCCCTATAGCCGGACAGACAGTAAACCATTTCCACCTTCACCTTATACCTCGTTACGAAAACGACGGAGTAAACGTAAGCTGGAAACAGCTTGACCTTACAGACGGAGAGATTGAGGAAGTAAGGGCAAAGCTTGCTGGAAACATTAATATTTAAACAAAAACAGCTGGGATTAAGGTTTTAAGCCTTTTCCCAGCCTTTTATTTTTGTATTCATTATTCGTCAAACTCGCCGTATTTTCTAAATCTCTTATATCTTTCTTCCAAAAGCTCATCTGTTGTTTTAGCGCAGAGATTTTTAAGCTCTTTTGTAAGCTCATCTTTTATAATATCGGCTGTATATTGAAGGTTATTTTCAATTCCTTCTTCTGGCTCAGGTATTATTTTTTCTATAACCCCGTTTTGCAGAAGGTCTTTTGCCGTTATTTTCATCAACTCTGCCGCCTCAGCGCTTCTTGTAGGGTCACGCCAGAGTATGCTGGCAAAGCCCTCTGGTGAGAGCACAGCATACATTCCATTTTCAAGCATCCAAACCTTGTCACCTGCCGCCATAGCAAGTGCACCGCCTGAGCCGCCTTCACCAATAAATATGCTTATTACAGGTGTTTTAAGGCCTGCTGATAAATAAAGGCATCTGGCTATAGCCTCACCCTGGCCTCTTTCTTCGGCGCCTTTTCCAGGGTACGCACCTGATGTATTTATAAACTGAATAACAGGTCTGTGGAATTTTTCGGCCTGTTCCATAAGGCGCATAACCTTTCTGTATCCGTCTGGGTTAGGGGAGCCAAATCTTCGCTCTACATTATCCTTTACTGTGTGGCCTTTTTGTATGCCTACTACAGTAACAGGCATGTCGTTAAGCATAGCCAAACCGCCCACCATAGCCATATCATCTTCAAAATGCCTGTCGCCGTGAAGCTCAAAAAAGTCGGTAAATATGCTGTTTATAAATTCAAGAGAAGACGGTCTTGAAACCATTCTTGATTTAGCTAAAATCTCAGAAGCATTACTCATTTTCAGCCGCCTCCTTTTCTTTTTTAATGCCGTGAAGCTTAAATAAAGAGCCTAAAGCGTTTTTCATGTCTTTACGCTCAACAATGGCATCTACAAAACCATGTTTAAGCTGGAATTCGGCGCTTTGGAAATCATCTGGAAGCTTTTCGTTTATAGTGCCCTCTATAACCCTTCTTCCGGCAAAGCCTATAGTTGCCTTAGGCTCAGCTAATATAACATCACCAAGATTGGCAAAGCTTGCGCTTACACCACCTGTTGTTGGGTCTGTCATTACAGTAATGTATAAAAGCCCTGCGTCGCTGTGGCGCCTTACGGCCGCGCTTGTTTTAGCCATCTGCATAAGTGAAATTATGCCTTCCTGCATTCTGGCACCGCCTGAAGCTGTAAATATAACAATAGGCAGACCTAATTCAGTTGATTTTTCAACGGCTCTTGTTATTTTCTCGCCTACAACAGAACCCATTGATGCCATCATAAAGTTGCTGTCCATTACGGCCACAACTGTTTTATAGCCGTCTATTTGGCATATGCCTGTTACAACACCTTCTTTAAGGCCGGTCTTTTCCTGCATTTTGCTTATAAGCTTATCATAATCAGGATAGCCCATTGGGTTTTTAGACGTCATATTGGCGTTCAGTTCCTCAAATGTGCCTTCATCGCATGTAATAGCAAGTCTATCCATAGCAGATATACGGAAGTGTCCGCCGCACTTTGGACAAATTTTAAACTCATCCATTTCTTTTTTGTAGACAAGAGCGCCGCAGAAACGGCATTTTACCCACATTCCGTCTGGAATTACAGGCTCCTCTCGCTCTACAGGCTTAATGCTTTCTTCTTTTGAGTCGGGCATTACCGTTCTGCCGATAGGTATATAGTTTTTCTTCTTAAAAAGCTTCATGTCTAATCACCTTATTTAATAATTTCACGGGCGATAAATCCTGTATCGAACTGCCCCTCCAAATATTTTTCGTTTGTGAGTATTTTTTCCTGAAACTCAATATTAGTATCAACGCCCTCAATTACAAACTCATAAAGACAGCGGCGCATTTTTTCTATAGCCTCCTGCCTTGTATTGCCGTAAGTTATAACTTTGGCTATCATTGAGTCATAATACGGCAGTATTGAACAGCCGGCATATACTGCGCTGTCTATTCTAACGCCTAAAGTACCGCCTGGCACAAGAAGATAGTCTACAGTTCCTGGTGATGGCGCAAAGTTTTTATCCGGATTTTCGGCATTTATTCTGCACTCTATAGCATGGCCTGTAATTTTAACATCTTCCTGTTTAATATCAAGCTCAGCGCCTTCGGCTATCCTTATTTGCTCTTTTACTATATCTATACCTGTAACCATTTCAGTTACAGGGTGTTCAACCTGTATTCTGGTATTCATTTCCATAAAATAGAAATTACCGTCTCTGTCATAAAGGAACTCTATTGTTCCGGCGCTTTTGTAGCCTACAGCTTTAGCCGCCTTAACAGCCGCCTCGCCCATAGCCTTTCTTGTTTCTTCTGAAAGCACAGGTGATGGGGATTCTTCCAAAACTTTCTGATTTCTTCTTTGAAGTGAACAATCTCTTTCACCTAAATGTATAACATTTCCGTGCTCATCGCCTAAAATCTGTATCTCAATATGACGGGCATTTTCTATTACTTTTTCCATATACATGGTATCGTCGCCAAAAGCGGCTTTTGTTTCTGTTTTGGCACTTTCGTAGGCATTTTCAAGCTCTTCTTCAGAGCGGACTATTCTTATGCCCTTTCCGCCGCCGCCTGCTGAGGCCTTAACCATTACAGGGTAGCCAAGCTTTGCGGCGCACGCCTTAGCCTCGTCTATGTTTGAAATTACGCCGTCGCTTCCCGGTATAACTGGTACACCGGCTTTTTTCATAAGTTCTCTGGCGTTGGACTTATTACCCATAGCGTCTATAATATCAGCGTCAGGGCCTATAAATTTAATATTGCATTCTGCACACATACCGGCAAATATTGAGTTTTCAGCAAGAAAGCCGAATCCCGGATGTATAGCCTGCGCCTTTGTGGCTACAGCGGCGCTTATTATGTTCTGCATATTAAGATAGCTCTCCTGCGCTTTAGCAGGGCCTATGCATACGGCCTCGTCCGCAAGCTGTGTATGAAGTGCATCACGGTCAGGCTCGGAAAAAACGGCAACTGTGCTTATTCCCATTTCACGGCAGGCTCTTATTATTCTAACGGCGATTTCTCCCCTGTTAGCTATCAATACTTTTTGAAACACTTATAAGTCACCTCGTATTATCCAATAAGGAATGTAATTTCAGCCTCGCAGGCCTTTTTGCCGTCTACATAAGCTGTTCCCTTACCTATACCGGCATTCATTTTAAGCTTTATAATTTCAACTTCTATTCTAAGAGTGTCGCCTGGCACTACTTTTCTTCTGAATTTAGCCTTATCTATACCACCGAAGTATGCAGTTTTGCCTTTAAACTGGTCCATTGAAAGCACAGCAACAGCTCCGGCCTGAGCCATAGCCTCTACAATAAGCACCCCAGGCATTACAGGCTCCTGTGGGAAGTGACCCACAAAATACGGCTCGTTCATAGTTACGTTTTTAATAGCAACTATTTTTTCGCCCTCAACTATTTCCTCAACTTTGTCTATAAGCAGAAACGGCGGTCTGTGAGGAAGTATTTTCATAATTTCGTTTATATCCATCATATTAAAATACCTCCTTATTAACCTATTCTGAATAACGGCTGGCCGTATTCCACAAGCTGTTCATTCTGAACAAGAACTTCTTTAACCTCGCCGTCAAAGTCGCTTACTACCTCATTCATTATTTTCATTGCTTCTATAATGCAAAGTACATCGCCTTTTTTAACTTTAGCGCCAACAGGTGCATAAACAGGCTTACCTGGGCCTGGGCTTTCGTAAAATGTACCTACAAGCGGTGCCTTTACTATATTTCCGCTCTTATCTTCACTAGGTGCAGGAGCACTTTCTGCCTTTACTTCTTCATTAGCGGAAGGCATAACAGCTGGTGCAGCTACATTCTGCGCAGGAGCTGATGAAAGAGTTATTGTTTCAACCGGCACAGCAGGAGCAGCAGTTACAGCGCCTGTTTTGCTCATTTTTACATTGCAGTTATCAAGTGTAAGCTCAAAGTTTTTAAGGCTTGAAGCATCTACTATTGAAATAAGTTCTTTTACTTCGTTAAAATTCATTTGTATCAGCCCTCCCATTTTTTAAAGCATAATACGGCGTTATGTCCGCCAAAGCCCAATGAGTTTGAAAGGGCGTATTTAATTTCCATACTTCTACCCTCATTAGGTACATAGTCAAGGTCACATGCCTCGTCTGGTGTTTCGTAATTAATTGTAGGCGGAGCAAAATTTTCCTCTATAGCTTTAACGCACACAATAGCCTCTATAGCTCCGGCTGCGCCTAAAAGATGGCCTGTCATTGATTTTGAGCTGCTTATGGCTACTTTATTTGCATACTCGCCAAGAGCAAGCTTAATAGCTGCTGTTTCGCCGCCATCGTTAGCAGGTGTACTTGTGCCGTGAGCGTTTATATAATCAACATCTTCCGGTTTAATTCCGGCTTCTTCAATAGCGTATTTAATAGCTTTTGCAGCACCGCTTCCATCTGGGCATGGAGCTGTTATGTGGTAAGCATCGCTTGATGAACCATAGCCTACTATTTCGCCGTATATCTTAGCGCCTCTCTTAAGGGCATGTTCCATTTCCTCAAGTATAAGCATTCCGGCGCCATCGCCCATTACAAAGCCATCACGGTTCTTATCAAATGGCCTGCTGGCAGTTTTAGGATCAGGATTTGTAGAAAGCGCTGTAAGGTTAGTAAAGCCCGCAACACCAATAGGTGTAATTGAAGCTTCTGCTCCTCCGGCAATCATTATATCCTGATAGCCATCTGCTATTTTAAGGTATGCCTCACCTATGGAGCTTGTGCCTGTAGCGCAGGCAGAAACAATGTTCTCGCTTATGCCCTGTGCCTTAAATCTGATTGAAATATTTCCGGCTGCCATATTGCTTATAGCCATAGGTATAAAAAGCGGAGATACTTTAGATGGACCTTTTTCAACAAGCTTTTCTATCTGCTCGTTTATTGTCATAAGTCCGCCTATACCGCTGCCTACCATAACGCCGAATCTGTCGCTGTCTATTTCTTCTTCTTTAAGGCCGCTCATATCATAAGCCTGCTGTGCTGCTGCTACAGCGTATAAAGAGTAAAGGTCGTTTCTTTTTGCTTCCTTTTTGGAAACATAAAGCTCCGCATCGAAATTTTTAACCTCTCCGGCTATTTTTACTTTAAAGCCTTCTGTATCAAACTTTGTTATATAGTCTATACCGCTTACGCCATTTTTAATATTATTCCAAAATTCCTCAACTGTATTACCGCAAGGCGTAACGGCACCCATACCGGTTATAACGCATCTTCTTTTCATAAAATGCACCCCCATCAGTTCATTACCATGCCGCCATCAACATTAAGCACCTGGCCTGTTATATATCTGTTTTCTGCAAGGAATACAACAGCCTGTGCCACATCTTCAGGCGTTCCGGCTTTTTTAAGCGGAATGGTTTCAATCATTTTATTTTGAATATCTTCTTTTAAAACACTTGTCATTTCTGTTGTTATAAATCCCGGAGCTACAGCATTTACTGTAATGCCTCTTGCAGCAAGTTCCCTTGCAGCGGATTTTGTAAGGCCAATAACACCGGCTTTAGATGCCGCATAGTTAGCCTGGCCTACATTGCCCATAAGGCCTACAACAGAAGAAATATTAATTATAGCGCCCTGTCTTTGCTTAAGCATTATATTGCTGGCATGTCTTATAGTGTTAAAAGCGCCTTTTAAGTTAGTGTTTATAACATCGTCAAAGTCTTTCTCGCTCATACGCATAAGAAGTCCGTCACGTGTTATGCCTGCGTTATTTACAAGCACATCAACTGAGCCGAACTCTTCTTTAGCTGTTTTAATAAGTGTTTCTGCCTGCTCAAAATCGCTTACATCGGCTTTAACAGCAAGGCATTTAACACCGCATTCCTCTATTTCCTTAACAAGGTCTTCTGAAACGGCGCTTCTGTAATTAAGCACTATATTACAGCCTTTTTTAGCAAAAGCTATGGCTATAGCTCTGCCTATGCCTTTTGCCGCACCTGTTATTACGGCTGTTTTATCTTTTAACATTACGCTTCCTCCAAACCTTTTAATGTTTTTTCAAGTGATTTCATATCTTCTACATTGTATATTTTAACGCCTTTTACTGTACGTTTTACAAAACCGCTTAAAGTTTTGCCCGGGCCTACCTCTATAAACGTATCAACACCCTGAGATGCAAGATAATTTATTGTATCTTCCCATTTAACAGGGCTCATTACCTGTTTTATAAGAATTGGAATAATATCCGCCTTGTTTTCTACTACAGTACCTGTAACATTTGTTATAACAGGCATTTTCATATCTGAAATATTCATTTTTTCAAGCTCTACAGCAAGTCTGTCACTAGCTGGTTTTAAAAGTGCTGTATGGAACGGACCGCTTACATTAAGCTTAACTGTCATTTTAGCGCCTTTTTCTTTTAAAGCTGCTGCTGTTTTTTCGGCAACTTCGGCTTCTCCGGCAATTACTATCTGTCCTGGAGCATTATAGTTTGCAGGTGATACAAAGCCATACTGTTTGTATTCCTCACATGTATCCTCTACTGTTTTTCTGTCAAGGCCAAGTATGGCGTACATTGCGCCTACGCCTTCAGGCACAGCCTCTGTCATAAAACGGCCTCTTTTTCTTACTACACTTACTGTTTCGTCAAAATCAAAAGCACCTGAGCAAACATAAGCCGAGTACTCGCCAAGGCTTAAGCCTGCGGCATAGTCTGCCTTAATGCCGTGTTCTTCAAGTACTTTAAGAGCCGCTGTGCTCATAGTAAGTATTGCAGGCTGTGTAAACTCCGTTTTATTTAATTTTTCTTCGTCATCAAAACAAACTTCTTTAATTGAAAAACCAAGAGCCTCATCTGCTCTGTCAAATATTTCTTCCGCGCATTTAAAGTTTTCGCAAAGCTCTTTGCCCATACCTTTATACTGTGCGCCCTGTCCGCTGAACATAAAAGCTGTTTTCATAATTTTACACCTCGGATAATTAACTGTAATTACAAATAAGGGCAGCAGCCTTTTGGCTGCCCGCCCTTTGGTTCGTTTTATTAAACTGAACCCCGATTTAATATTTTAACGCCTGATGTATAAAGCAATGGTTAAATCGCCGTATTTTTCATTATTTCTTTGTACTGCTCGTAAAGTTCTTTAATTATTTCTTCGGCAGTCTGCTCTTTATTTACAAGTCCGGCAATCTGTCCGCTCATTACTGAGCCGTTTTCAATATCGCCCTCTACTACGGCTCTTCTTAAAGCACCGCGGCCAAGCTTATCAAGTTCTTCTGAAGGAGCGTTGTTTTTCTCCAGCTCTTCAAACTTTCTGGCAAGCTTATTTCTAATTACACGCACAGGGTGTCCTGTTGAGGCGCCTGTTGTAGTTGTGTCGATATCTTTTGCCTTTATAATTCTGTCTTTATAATTCTGGTGAACGGTACACTCTTTAGCTACAAGGAACCTTGTGCCTATCTGGAAACCTGAAGCACCAAGCATTCTGGCTGCTGCCATGCCTCTGCCATCGGCTATACCGCCTGCTGCTATAACAGGTATGTTAAGGGCATCTACTACCTGAGGCACAAGTGCCATAGTTGTAATTTTGCCTACATGTCCTCCGGACTCACAACCTTCTGCTATTACAGCGTCGGCACCGTCTTTTTCCATTCTTTTGGCTATAGCTACTGAAGGGGCTACAGGAAGCACTTTTGTACCGGCTTCCTTAAACATCTGTATATATTTTCCCGGACTTCCGGCGCCTGTTGTTACAACCGGAACCTTCTGCTCGCATACCGCCTTAACTATTTCATCGGCGAACTGGCTTAAAAGCATGATATTTACGGCAAAAGGTTTATCTGTCCTCTCCCTTATTTCTTTTATAGCCTTAACGCAGCCTTCAGCATCAAGATGGCCTGTAGCAAGAACTCCCAGACCGCCAGCTTCTGACACAGCAGAAACAAGGCTTGGGTCTGAAATCCACGCCATAGCCCCCTGAATTATAGGATATTGTATATTGAGCAAACCGCAAATATCTGCGTACATTATTAATTCCACCCGCTTTTTAAAAATTTACTTAAATTATTACTTTTATTATTTACTATTATTCTTTGCTGCTTTCTACAAGCTTAACAACATCGCCTACAGTTTCAATGCCTTCTACATTTTCGATTTTTACATCAAACTCGTCTTCAATGTCGTTAATTATCTGGAAAAGGTCAAGGGAATCAGCCTCAAGGTCTGTTTTTACGTTTGTTTCCATTGTAATTTCCTCTACATCTTTTCCTGTCTGGTCAGCGATTATTTCTCTTATTCTTTCAAACATTATAAAACCCTCCTGTAATAAAGTAAATATAAATTAATTTATGCCTTAAGCGCCATTAAAACTTAATAAGCATTGAGCCCCATGTAAGACCGGCTCCAAAGCCTGTAAGTACTCCGACGCTTCCTTCTTTAATAATGCCTTTTTCAACCATTTCGTTTAACGCTATTGGTATGCTGGCAGATGATGTATTTCCGTACTCGTCCATGTTCATATAAAACTTGTCCATTGGTATTTTAAGTTTACGGCTTATAATCTCTACTATTCTGCTGTTAGCCTGATGAGGAAGTACAAAGTCTAAGTCATCAACTGTAACACCAGCTTTTTCCATAAGGCTCTTTACTGATTTAGGCACTGTTCTTGTAGCAAAATCAAATATTGCCCTGCCGTCCATGTAAAGTTCTCTTTTAGCCTGTCTTGTTACATCATTAAAAGCATTTCCCGCAGGAGAATGTCCGCCTGTAAGAGCCATACCCTTAGCACCATCGCTTCCCATTTCCTCAGCAAGAAGGCCTGTTCTTTCTTCTGTTCTTTCAACAAAAACGCCTGCTGCGCCGTCGCCAAAAAGAACACATGTACCTCTGTCCTCAAAATCAAGATATTTTGAAAGCACTTCAGCGCCTATTACTATGGCATTTTTGTATACACCGCTTTTTATGTATTTATCAGCTATTGAAAGGCCAAATATAAAGCCTGAGCATGCCGCGCCTACATCAAAGGCTACAGCATTAACAGCACCTATATTGCCCTGAACAAGACATGCCGTAGATGGTGTTGTGTAATCGGCTGAAACCGATGCAACAATTATTAAATCAATATCCAAAGGGTCTATACCAGCCTTTTGAATCAGTTCTTTTGCAACGCCTGTAGCTATATCGGAAGTATTTTCGCCTTTAGAGAAATGGCGTCTTTTAATTCCGCTGCGCGAGCTTATCCACTCGTCGTTTGTGTCAACAATTTTAGCCAGGTCGTCATTTGTTACAATCATATCAGGCACACAGGCGCCTGTAGCAATAATTTTAGAAAAATACATGACCAATCTCCCATATTTAATTATTTATACCGGCTTAAAACCTGCTTAGCATTCGTTTTTAATATACCCGTCCAGCTTTTTAAGCGCGCCGTAAAGAAGGTTAACTTCCTCTTTAGTCAGGTTTTGAGTACAGTTTTTAATCATCTGTATATGAAACTGAGCGTGTATTCTGTATAAAAGCCGGCCCTTTCCAGTTAAACGCACTTTAACCACACGCCGGTCATCCTGGCATCTAAACCGTTCCACATATCCCTTTTTAACAAGGTTATTAACAGCCACAGTCAGGGTTCCCATAGTTATTCTAAGGCTTTTAGCCACAGAACTCATGCTTTTAGCTTCATACATTCCTATAGCGTCTATTGTGTGTACTTCCGTAATTGAAACATCCTTAAAATGCCCCGCTTTAAAGGCGTTGCTTTCTATTTTAACAATACTGTTGTATATATCCACTATAAGCTCGTTTAGTGAACGGCAGAGGCTTTCCATAATGCAATCACCCTGAAAAATGACTTAATTATCCAAATATTTTGATAGTCAAAGTATAATTGATTATTTTTTATTAGTCAAGTATGATTGGGACGCAAAAAAAGCTCCGTTTTTTTATTTAAAATATATTATTGTGAATTTTTATTAGGCCTTATGGATAAATACGCATAAAAATCGGATTTTTTGGTATTATTTTACACCATTTTATATGTTTGTAAAACAAAAAGCGGTTTAAACAATACTATTACGCATTATTAAAGCACTGCGCCAATACCGCAGGAAATATATGATTAAAAATCGTTTAGAGTTATTATACCACAAATATCCTTTAATAACATTAATAAACAGAGCCATTGATTAAAAATTTACACTCTGTTCATAATATAATCCGTACCATTTTAACCCTTTAACCCTATAATGTATTCTTTAAACGCCTTTGTGGTAAAACTATACAAAACAGTATTAAAATAACTGTAAGATAAATTTGGCCGCCACATATTGACAATGCTTAAATCATATAATATAGTAATCTAAACTACATGTATAATATTCAGCTTAGATTTCAGATAATTTTAGTATACAGGAGATGTTAATATGAAGCTTAAACCGGTTAATATAGGGAATTTAACTTTAAAAGTGCCCATTATTCAAGGCGGTATGGGCATAGGCGTTAGCCTTTCTTCCCTTGCCGGAGCAGTTGCCAAAGAAGGCGGTATGGGCGTTATTTCAGCGGCTCAGCCAGGCTTTGACCGTGAGGAATGGAAAACAAATCCACTTGGTGCCAATTTAAAGGCTCTTGGAGAGCATATAAAAAGAGCAAAAGAAATTTCAAATAACGGTGTTATAGGCGTAAACATTATGCGTGCTTCATGTGATTATGATAAATATGTTCAGTGCTGTGTGGATAACGGTGCAGATGCTATTATTTCCGGTGCCGGACTGCCAGTTGAGCTTCCTAAACTTTTGGAAGGCACAAGCGTTAAGTTTGCACCTATTGTTTCATCGCTTAAGGCGGCTAAAGTTCTTTTTACACTTTGGGAAAGACGCTACAAAAGAGTATCCGACTTTGTTGTTATAGAAGGCCCTAAAGCCGGCGGTCATCTTGGCTTTACACCAGAAGAAGCCGTTAGCCTTACAAAAGAAAAATACGACGGCGAAGTTAAAAAAATAATAGACTATGTTCACTCTTATGGTGATAAAATAGGAAAATTCATACCTGTATTTTTTGCCGGCGGTGTATTCGACAGAAAAGATATAGACCATTATATGTCTTTAGGTGCAGACGGTGTGCAAATGGCAACTCGTTTTGTTACAACTTACGAGTGCGACGCACCTATGAGCTTTAAAGAGGCTTATTTAAACGCTTCAAAAGATGACATAGTTATTGTTAAAAGTCCTGTAGGTATGCCGGGCAGAGCCATAAGAAACCCTTATGTAAAGCTTAGGGAAAAAGAACGTGAGAAAATAACTCACTGCTTCAGATGTCTTGAAAAATGCGACCCGGCCACAACGCCTTACTGCATTACAATGGCTCTTATACGTGCCGTAAGAAGTAATGATGAAGCCGATGATTCACTTATATTCTGCGGTGAAAACGCTTACAGACTTAATAAGCTTACAACAGTTAAAGAAATTTTCGACGAGATTAACCAATAAATGTTAATGTTTATGCCCCACATAAACTTTACAAAAAAGACCACTGTTCTTTATTAAACAGTGGTCTTTTTGTTTTTATGAGCTTTATTGTAAGCCTTTTCAGATTATATTAAATAATCTTTGCTTACTGAAAAACAGATGTATGTTAAAAAAATTAGAAAAAATTATTTGTTGCTGTTTTTAAACATATCATACATATCCTGTCTTGTTACTTCCTTTGTTACTGTAGCAAGCTTGCCTTTAATTTGCATAATTTCATCGGTATAGTAATTTATTTCGCTTTCAGTAAAATGTACTCTCTTTGTAAGCTTTTCTAAAAATCCATCTAAATCAGCTGTGCTTTCAAAACCTAAAATAGAAAGTATTTTATTAACTCTGTCTTGTTCAGGCACAAAATCCATATACACCTTTATAAACTGTGCATTTGCCGCACCATGGGCAAGCTCTTTAAAGAAAGTTAAGTAATACCCCATAGCGTGCGGAAGTGAAGTCTGGGACTGTGCTATTGCCATGCCGCCTAATGTTGAGGCCAAAAGCAGTTTTTCCCTAGTTTCGGTATCAAATTCACCTTTTAAAAGCGGATATTTACAGTCCTTAAATATTTCCATGCCTTTTTCTGCTAATGTATCACTTAAAACGCTATGCTCTGAGCAAAGGTAAGACTCTATAAGATGCGTAAGAGCATCAACAGCTGTGTTTCTTGTAACTCCCACAGGCAAAGCCTCAAAATATTTCACATCAAGAAATGCTGCTTCGGCAAATGTCCTTTTGGCTATTCCCATTTTTGTTTTCTTTTCAGGCACAGTTAAAATGGCATACTGTGTAACTTCGCTTCCTGTACCGGCAGTTGTTGGAATTTCCACTACAGGCAGATGAGAGCTTTCTCCTTTTTCAAACAAAAACTGTGCTGTTTTTCCTGGGTTATCAGCCAAAAAAGCTACAGCCTTAGCGCTATCCATAGGCGAGCCGCCGCCTATGCCTATTACAAAATCGGCTTTTTCATAAATTGTTTTTTCAGCCGCCTTTTCCACTGTGGATAAAGATGGGTTTTCTTCTATATCATCAAAAATAAAATATTCTATACCGGCGCTTTCAAGTGCCTTTTGAACATCGGCCTGGGAGCCATTTTTCTTAGCTGATGTGCGGCCGGTTATTAAAACAGCTTTTTTTCCAAACTGTTTAAAAACATCAGCATTTTTTAATACACAATCGTTGCCGAAATAAATCTTAGTCGGCATAAAATAATTAAAATCTTTCATTTAGCAAGCCTCCCTTAATTTTATTTTTTAATAAGTATACCTTTTAAGTATAATATTTGTAAACATATTTATCCACAATAATATTAATGAATTTACGTTTTTACACAAGAGTTATCCACCAATTTTAACCACAAAATCATAGATATCCACCGTGTTATCCACAATATCACCGGCACCATGTGATTTAAGATAAGTTTTATCTCTAAAACCATAGCTTACACTAAGTACATTTAAACCAGCATTTTTGCCTGTTAAAATATCAACTTCCGAATCACCAACATAAAGAGTTTCGCCTTTTTTGGCATTTAATTTTCTAAGTGTTATTTCAACCATTTCAGGCTCAGGCTTTCTGGCAATGCCTTCTTTTTCGCCTGTAACACAATCAAATATTCCGCTAAAAAGGGTATCACATATTTCCTGAGCCGCATTTTGGGGTTTATTTGTAATTACGGCAAGTTTAATACCTTTTGATTTTAATTTTTTCAGAACTTCCGTTATGCCATTATATGGCTTTGTTTTAATAAGGCAGTGAGTGAAATAATAAGACTTAAAGTCATTATAAACTAAATCAAAATCATCTCTATTTTCAGGCAGAGCAAGCAAAAGCAGTTTTTTTAGGCCATTGCCCACAAATGAATTTACTTCTTCAAGGCTTCTTTCTTTATAGCCGTATTTATTTAAAATATAATTCACACTGTCGCAAAGGTCATAAATACTGTTTATAAGTGTTCCGTCCAAATCAAAAAACACACTCTTATACATAAAGACACTTCCTTTTAATTTGTCAGTGTGAATTTACCACAGAAAAAAATATTTTTCAACACAAAAATAAGGCGTCTGTTCGACGCCTTATAATTTTTTAATTATTTCTCAACAGTTATTGTTTCACCGTTTTCTATTATATAATCAGCTTTGTCCAGCACGCTTTGAGGTATTTCAATACCCAGCTTTTCTGCCATATCTTTATTCACTGTTACATTGTTTGTTTTAGGGTACTCAACAGCCATAGTTGAAATATCTCCGCCTTCAAATACTTTTTTAGCAAACTCGCCTGTTTGCAGTCCAAGCTGATAAAAATCAAGACCTACTGTTGCAAGACCGCCGTTTTCGCACATTCCGGCTTCACCTACAATTACAGGTATCTGTTTTGTTTCGGAAATCTGGCCTACTGTTGCCATTGTTGCGGCAAATGTATTATCTGTAGGAAGATATATAACATCAACCTTTTCTGCCATTGTTTCAACCGCCTGAGCAACATCGTTTGAACCTGTTACTGTGCTTACTTCAACTGTAAGACCAAGCTTTTCAGCCTCAGCCTGAGCTGTTTCGGCCTGAACCTGACTGTTTACCTCACTGGAATTATACATAATACCAACACTCTGGGCATCAGGAAATATTTCTTTAAGAAGTGCCATTTGGTCGGCAATAGGTGTTTCATCATTAACGCCTGAAACATTTCCGCCTGGTTCCTCATTGCTTTCAACAAGACCGGCCGCCTCAAAAGATGTAATAGCTGTACCAATTACAGGTATTTCCTGTGTTTCTGTAGCCAAAGACTGTGTAGCAGGTGTGGAAATACCTACAAGATAATCATAATCATTATTTACAAACTGCTGGCTTATTGTTTTAAGATTTGACTGGTCACCCTGTGCGTTCTGGTAGTCAAAAACTATTTTTTCTCCGTCTGTGTAACCGTTTTCTGCCAAATAATCAAGAAATCCCTGTCGGCATTTATCAAGAGCGTCATGCTCACTTAATTGCAAAATACCAACTGTTATCTGCTCCGAAGATGTCTCACCTGAAGCTGATGCAGATGCAGAAGATGCCTCACCAGATGATTGTGCTGACGCACTGCCTGATGAACTTCCTGAAGAAGAACATCCTGTAACGGCTATTAAAGCGGCCGCAGACACAATAGCTGCTATAATTCTAAAATTCTTTTTCATACTTAATATCCCCCTTATTTAAAATACCTCTTTGTAATTTTAGCCAAATTAAATTGGTGTCATTGATTATAGCACAGAGTTTTTTAAATTTCAATACTTTAAAGTTCAAAACTTTAAAGCGTTATACTTTAAATCGAAAAAGCTTTGAAGTAATAAAGTTTTTAAGCCGTACTAATTGAAATATGAAAATAATTGTGCTATTGTATCAATGGAGCTGATAAATATGATAATTGAAACAAAACGCCTTTTATTACGGCAGCTTACAAATGATGATTTCAGCAGTATTATGGAAATTTTAGGCGATAGCAAAACCATGTATGCCTATGAACACCCTTTCAGCAAAGAAGAAGGAATTAATTGGCTTAATAACCAGCTTAACAGATATGAAAAATACGGTTTCGGGTTGTGGGCTGTTATATTAAAAAGCACAAACAAACTTATAGGCCAGTGCGGAATTACAATGCAAAACGCAGGCGATAGAGAAGTTTACGAAGTTGGCTATCTTTTTAACCGCTCTTACTGGCATAACGGATATGCCATAGAAGCCGCTTTGGCCTGCCGCAACTATGCCTTTGATGTACTTTTGGTAAATGAGGTCTGCTCCATAATACGCACAAACAATATAGCTTCTATAAATACAGCAATACGCAACGGCATGCTTGCCCGTGGGCAAATTGTAAAACATTATTACGGCATGGACATGCCGCATATTATATTTTCAATTAACAGAAAAGAATATAATAAACTTACTCACAAAGGGGATGTATTATAAATGGGAATTAAACCAAGAAAAGTAGTTATTATAGGTGCAGGACATGTAGGAAGCCATGTAGGCTCCAGCCTTATGATGATGAATGTTGTTGACAAGCTTGTTTTTATTGATATTGACGAGAAAAAAGCTCAGGCTCACGCTCTTGACCTTTACGACAGCGTAAGCTCACTTAACGAAAACATATCAGTTAAAGTAGGCGGCTATGAAGAATGTGCCGATGCTGATGTAGTTGTTATATCTGCGGGAACACAGCCTGTTCCGGGCAAAAAACGCCTTCAGATGTTTGACGATACAATGGAAGTTCTTCAGGATATTATACCAAAGCTTAAAAACAGCGGTTTTAATGGTATAGTTGTAAGTATTTCAAACCCAGCAGACATTATAGCCGACCACATCAGAAAGCGCTTAGGCCTTCCTGATAACCATGTATTCAGCACAGGCACATCCCTTGACAGCTCACGTTTAAAGAGAGTGCTTTCAGAAAAAACAGGCTATAACAGAAACTCAATACAGGCTTTCTGCATGGGTGAGCACGGCGATTCATCTATGGTGCCATTTTCACATGTTTATTTCGGCGGCAAATCATACGATGATATGTGCAAAGAAAATCCTGATACTCTTGGCAGTATAAGCAAAGAAGATATTATGGAAGAAGTTCGCCGCGGCGGATTTAAAATCGTAAGCGGAAAGTCATGCACAGAATTTGGCATAGGCCTTGCGGCATGTAAAATTGTAAAAGCCATATTACGCGACGAAAAGCTTGTTATGCCGGTTTCTGCCCTTTTAAAAGGGCAGTATGGACACACTGGCGTTTCAGCCGGAGTGCCTTGCGTTATAGGTAAAGACGGTATTGAGGAAATTATAGAAATTTCACTTACACCAGAAGAACAGGCGCTTTTTGACCATTCCTGCGATGTAATTAGCCAGTACATAGAAAAAGCTGACAAATGGTAATATTTTAAATTTCTTTAAGGAGTGTTTAAATGGATATTAACTGCACATGCCAAAGTACAAACTGCAAGTATCACCCAAACAATCACAACGAAGGCTGCACACCGTGCATTATGAAAAATCTTAAGCAAAGACACGTACCAAACTGTTATTTTAATTTAGTAACAGATGACAAAAGTGAAATTAAAGGCTACAGCATTGAAGATTTTGCCCGCCTTGTAATTGAAAAAGAAAACAACAAATAAAACAAAAGCCCCGCTATTATGTTAAATAACAATGAGGTGACCCCAAAAAGTTAGACTTTTTAAGCGTAGCAGTTTTAATAACTGCTGCGCTGTTTTTATGAAGTTAAGGCAGACAGCCTATATTCTACAGGACTCATCCAACCAAGTTTTTGTCTA
>CALWEX010000001.1 GCA_944377425.1 uncultured Clostridia bacterium | reverse complement strand
AATACAAATTATACATACTTTCACACAGTCACCTCTTTCTCTTTTATACTTTGTTTTATTTTAATATAAAAAACAAATATTGTTTTACCAACTTATTTTTATTTATATATTGCTAATCTCTAAGCATTTAAAAACATTTACAAATTCATTAAAGCAATTAATACATATTAGTTATAAAAATTATACACACCTGCAAAAAGTATACGTTCAGTATCTTTATTTACATTTAATCTGTATGATATATCTTCCTCGTTATCAGTTTCAACTGTATATATATAATATGGCGTATTATTTTCTGTTTCGTTTATATTATAATTTTTAGTGTGGAAATCATTGGCATTACTTGCTAACACCTAAAGGGGTTATGATGGTTTGTCATCACATCACTATTACAGGCAGATACTTTAAGTGGCTGTCTATTTTGCCTTATTTTTTCTATTACTTGTAAGTGAGTCTATGAATTCTTTTAATGTTATTTGGTCTTTTGTATAATCTTCTTCTAATTGATTTTTTATTTTATTCTCTTTTTCCCTGCTGTATCTACATAATATCTCCTACACCAAAAATTTCTGCTTCCATATTTATATTTTAAGTTTGCATGTCTATCAAATATCATTAATGCACTCTTAATCTTAAGCGTACTTACAAATTGTGCTACACTCATATATGATGGAATGCCTACTAACATGTTTCACATAGCTTAAAACCTCCATGATACTTTTTTGATGCTGCTGCCAAACCATCTTAATCGTATCATGGAGGTTTTCTTTAACAATTTTTTTATTTTACACTGACAAAACCAATAGTTTTATTACGCTAAAGTATTAAAAAAGTGTTATATAAAAATTCTTAATAAAGACTTATTAGAAATAGATTTGTAATATAATCCCTATTTTAATATTCCCTTCTAAATCATCATGCTTTTTTGTATTTACTAAGATATCAACAGATATATATTTATGTACTGTTATATCAACCTTTCACCATCTATACTATTTTTAATTTATATTTTTGAAAGTAGTTCCTCTTTTTTTGCCTTAAATTCTTCATCTGTAATTATTCCTTTTTTATTCAAATCAGATAGTTTCTCAATTTGCTCTAAAACAGAGTTGCTTTGTGAATTCATAGTATCACCACTTGCTGACACTATAAAATTTTTCTTTGCATCCTCAAATACTTGAACAATTTTTTGTACTATTTCACGTTTATATGAAACTAAAATATCATATGATTTTGTCATTGTGTGCAACTCAACATGCCCACCTCCTAATCCATTTGTAAATGAATTGATAGAGCGTATTTCATCAAGAGTCACTATTTCAATTGTAGAACTAAATAAGATTTGGTAATTAAAAACCACTCGCTGATCGGTCAAAATCACAACTCCTGGTGTTTTATCTTTCTTTCTAGTATTTGTAGCAGTAACTATCAAATTAGTTGGAGCGATAAATAAAACTTTTTCTGTTTCATTCAATAATCCCTCTGCTTTTTCAATATTCTTTTTAAACCCTATTGTCTTAATTTGAAATTCTTGGATTGCCTGCATAATATCATTTCTCATAAACTACCACTCCTTAATAATTTATAACCTATATGTTACAAATTATAACATATAACATTTTTATATTCAATAAACCTACTTTTATTTGCATCTTTACTATGTATTTATGTTTCTCAGGAATCCCAATATCTGCAATATCTTAACTATATTTTTGGTCTTGGATATCTTGCTATAATTTAGCTACAAACTTTTATAAATATACATCAATACCAATTGCAAGGTCACAATTCTAATTATAAATTTAGCAATCCGCAAAATTTTTCATTGATTGTTCTACATATCAAAAAATATTTATGTTTCTTCTGCAAATCAATAACTAATTTTATGCCTTCCTTAGTCACATAATTGCACAAACTATTTCTGCGTTAAGCAAGTTCTATTTGCAGATATTATAGGAGTTGTTATATAATTAGTTCTATATAATTTTTATACCTATAAGATAAACCATAATTTGAGATTGATAAAGATATTCTATTTGTTAACAGTGTTGTAACAAGCTATATCCTTTTGGGCCTTCTCTTGATGCTCAATAGTCTAATAAAATCATCAAACAAATCAGTATTAATTGGCTCAAACATCAGCCATTTCCCATCGTGATAAGTTTGTGTTTCATCATAAATTCTTTGAACATATTTTGTATAATTATCTCTATTTGCCTCAAATTTTAACCTTTCATCTTTCCCTAATATAACCATAAATCCCACACAATTTTCTCTTGCATACAATGCACATAGTGTTTTGCCACCATGACGGTACTTATACTCATATTTCCATGCCTTACCGCCTTTATTCCAAAAACAATCCATATCATATTTTTCATCAATTAAAGTGCATAACTTATTCCATACAACATATAGAGAATTTCCAACTAAATCCATCATTTCTTCTTTATTAGGTATTGTATCAAGCATATTAGTCCTCCTGTATGAATACAAACGAACCGTTTAATTTCTTAAATTTTATCACAATTCCAATAGTATTAAAATATTGTATTTCACAACTTGATTTATATCATTTTAGGTATCTGCACAGAAAATTCATTTAAATATAGTACTGGCACTAGCATTGTAGACATATAGCAGACAGTAGAAAATTTAATTAAATTTATTAGCTTAAAAAATGGAATGTTTCTAAAAAATGTTTCTAAAGTGTTTTATTTCCTACCCTATTTTCAATATTTTTTTAATTAGTATGTCAATAGAACTTTCAAAAAGATTTATTACACAGCATATGGAAATAGATATAAAAAATTTCGTTTATACTTAAATAAATTGGTGACAGAAAAAAACAGCTAAAACTTAAGTTTTAACCGTTTTTTTAACATTGAATATAACTTAAACATCTAATTTGTAGTATAAAATATATAACTTTAAATATTATAAAATTATTTTTAAATTAATTATCCATTTTAGTTAAGACTGTATTTTAATTATTTGACTAATGAATTTTTAGATAATTATTTTAAAATAATTAAGCCGTTTCCTCTGAATCATACGTAATAATAGATTCAAGGAGCTTTCGTGCATATTCGTCTTTTGTCTGTGATAAATTCTTTACTTCCTGATAATCTGTTATCCTGCCTTTATACAAAAACATAACATCATCACACAAATAAGTTACAGATGTAAGGTCATGGGTAATAAAAACATAAGTAAGATTTAATTTATCTTTCAGTTCAAGAAGTAAATCCATTATCTGAACCTGAGTATGGGCATCTAATGATGATATTGCCTCATCAAACAATATTATTTCAGGTTCGCAGGCTACTGCTCTTGCTATACATACCCTTTGCAGCTGACCGCCGGAAAGCTCGTGAGGAAATCTGTTTAAATAAGAACTGTCAAGACCTACCAATATTAAAAGACGTTCAAGTTCACTGTTTATATCTTTTACTTTTTTACCTTTGCGTTCTTTTGCTCGTACGCCTTCCATTAACACATCTTTTATTCTGAACCGCGGATTTGCCGATGTAGTATAATCCTGAAAAACAACACTAAGCTTTTTTTGAAGATTCTTTTTACCTGTTCTTGAATTATAAACGGAAACTCCGTTTAATAAAATTTCACCGCTGTCAGGTTTAAGCAAACCGCATATAACACGACCCATAGTAGATTTTCCGCTTCCTGACTCTCCTAATATTCCAAGGCATCTCCCTTCAGGTATATTAATACTAATATCATGGAGCACCTGCACTCTTTCAGAACCAAATATTTTTTTCTGTATTTCACTTTTAAAACTTACGTTTACATTTTTAATTTCAATCATACAGCGCCTCCCAACACCTTTTGATATCTGTTTAAAACAGCATTCCTTTTTTCTATAAGAAGCCTTGTATAGCTGTCTTTGGCATGGTGCAGTATGTGGTGAAAATCTCCTCTGTCTACTATCTGACCTTTATTCATAACAATAATTTTATCAGCAACTTTGGATATTGCACCTAAATCATGGGATATAAATATCATTGCCGTATTATGCTGTTCTTTAATTTCCAAAAAAGCATTAAGTATCTCATGCTGTGTAATGGAATCAATGGCTGTGGTAGGTTCATCAGCTATTAAAAGTTTAGGTTTAAGTGAAACAGCAAGACCAATCATTATACGCTGAAGCATTCCGCCGGATAACTGATGAGGATATTTTTCCAAAACTTCTTCAGGGTTTCTTATATGCATTCTTTTTAAAATATCCATTGAGTTTTCACGTATTTCTTTTGATGACCATTTTGTGTGGGTAGCGAATGTTTCAGACATTTGATTACCTATACGGTAAAGCGGATCAAAGCATGTCATAGGGTTTTGCAGAACCATTGATATTTCTTTTCCGCGTATTGACCTAAGACTTTCTTTACCTTCCTGCATAAGATTTTTACCTTCAAACCATGCACTTCCTTTTGCAGTAAACTGTTTATCCAAAAGTCCAAGAAATGACTTTACCGTCATGCTTTTACCGCTCCCTGATTCTCCAAGTATTCCAAGGCACTCCCCTGGATAAACTTCAAAATCCGAGTTTTCAACCAATACCTTTCCTGATTTTTTACTGTTTAAAATTACCGATAAATCCTCAACTTTCAATACAGGTTTCATTCTGCAACCTCCTTTGGGTCAAGTACATCCCTTAAAGCATCTCCCATAAGATTAAAAGCTGAAACAAGTATAACAATGGCTATTCCAGGTATAATCATCTGGGTTGGATTGCTTGTAAGTACATTTTTAGCCTCATTAAGCATAGCACCCCATTCCGGTGTAGGCGCCTGTACACCTAAGCCTAAAAATGACAATGTAGAAATATTTATTATTGCCCAGCCTACATCTAAAGAAGATAAAACGGCCAAATCAGCTGCTATTGACGGTATAAGATGTCTTATAAGTATAAAGCGTTCTGGAGTGCCTACACAGCGTGAGAACTGTATAAAATTACGCTCTCTGTACTGCATAACACCTGTTCTAATCATTCTGGCATACCAAGCCCATTTAATAAAAACATTGGCCAGTATAACATTTTGAACATTAATTCCCAGTAAAGCAACAACAGCAAATACCATTACCTGACTCGGGAAAGAAAGCATAACATCTACTACTCGCATAATTACTTCTTCTATTATTCCCCTAAAGTACCCGGCTAAAAGTCCCATTAATGCTCCTAAACCAATTGTACCCAACATAGTTAAAACAGCAAGACCTAAAGTAGGCCGTATGCCGTAAAGCATTCTTGAAAGTATGCAGCGCCCCAAGTTGTCTGTTCCAAAAGGATACTGCCAGCTAAATGATGCAAATTTATTTATAATATCTGTCTTATAAGGGTCATTAGGTGCAATAACAGGAGCCAAAATTCCCAAAATAGCTATTATAAGCACAAGAGCTACTGTTCCCACAGCTGTTTTGTTTTTAATAAATCTTCTAAACATCACATGCCTTCCTTTCTCATTCTTGGGTCTGATATTGTTTGGAGTATATCAAATAAAAGGTTAAACACAACAAATAACACACCTATTAACAATACATAAGTTTGTATTACAGGATAATCCCTGTTAAAAATAGAGCTTATACAAAGCGTTCCCAAGCCCGGCCAGGCAAACACATTTTCTACAACTATCGTACCTGATATAAGCTGCGGTATGCTCATACCAATAGCTACTATACATGTGTGCATTGAATTTTTTAATATATGCTTTATTAAAATTTGTTTTTGAGGCAATCCTCTTACATTAGCGTATAAAACATAATCCTGCTTCATATTTTCAAGCATGTTGTTGCGTATAAGCCTTATATAAGTAGAAATATAACTTAATGAAACAGTAAATGCCGGAAGAATTAAATGCTGCCATGAACCATTTCCACTTGTAGGCAGTAAATCCAACTTTATGGCAACAAGCCACATAAGTAGCAGACCTACCCAATAAGGCGGCATTGCAGTAGTTATAAAAACTAATCCACGCATAACTTTGTCAAATATTCCGTCTTTATAAACGGCACACAAAAATCCTATTGGTATACTTAATAAAATTACCATAACAAGAGAAGCACCGGCTAATTGCAAAGTAGCAGGCAGACACCTTGCAAGCTCTCCCGCTACTGTTCTGCTTGGATTAACATAGCTTATTCCAAAATCACCGTGCAGGCAATCAAAAAGCCATGTTATATATCTTATAAAATATGGCTTATCCAGTCCCAATTCAGCTTCAACCTCTGCTATGGCTTCTTCTGTAATAATCGGCACCTGTCTTACTCTTAAAGCAACTTCCGCAGGATTAGACGGTATAAGATTTATAAACACAAAACATACAAAAGATATTACAATTATCAAAGGAATTGCCGTTAAAATACGCTTTATTACATATTGCTTCATTGTTTTTACTCCTTCCATTTATTAAAAAGGACCGCCTCCTTCCGGCAGGCAGTCCCAATACCCAAATTTACAAGCGCTGTTTAAAATGACAAATCCTCAAAAGGTACTTCATACTGAGTTTGTGTAAAATGGAAACCTTTCATGTCAGAACGATAAATTGCTTTATTGCATTCGTAAGTAAGAGGAATATATACAGCATCTTCGTGCAGACGTGTAAGAACAAATGTATACAGCTCCTGACGCTCTGCCTCATCTGTAGAAACAAGAATATTTGTTATAGCCTCATCAATTTCGCTCTTGTCTTCCAATCCCTGCTGCGCTGCATAGTCACCATAAACAGGGGCACGCATAGCAGCTAAAGATGACTGTGGGTCATAAGGTGTACCCCAACATATATTAAATACCATGTCAAAATCTCCGGCCTTCATTCTATCACGGTATGACTGTTCCTCTTCTCCGTGAATTGTAAGCTCAATACCCAAAAGTCCGTATTCGCTCTGCAAATATTCGGCTATAGACTTTTCTGTAACACTGTCGCTGTTATACAGTAACTCCAACGACATTCTTTGACCGTCTTTTGTAAGTATTCCGTCACTGCCTTTAGTCCATCCGGCTTCTTCAAGCATTTGTGCTGCCTGCTCTGCGCTGTATTCATAAGGCTCTAAACCGATATCACAATAAGGAACTGTTTCGGCAAATAATGTTTCTGCCGGCTGTTCCAAACCATAGAATATTCCATCTGATATTGCCTGTTTATTTGTAGCATGCTGAAGAGCCTGTCTTACTGTTTTATCTGAAAGAATACTGTTAGTTGTATTTAATACAATCTGTCTTGTAGACGTAGGGTCAGATAATGCTACAGTAAAATCTTCACTGTCCTGATACTGGTTGATTGCATCAGCATCTATCATGTTTTTGCCAAATATGAAGTCAATCTCGCCTTTTTCCAATGCAAGTATTCTTGTTTGATTATCAGGTATAACCTTTACTGTAATTTCCTTAATTGCTGGCTGTTCTCCCCAATAATTTTCATTTGCAACAAAAACAGCATATTCATCTGTTACAAAATCTTTTAAAACATATGACCCAGTTCCTATGTAGGCGTTAACACCATCTTTTGTGCTGCCGTCTTTCATTGCAGCAGGCGAAATCATAGCAAACGGTCTTGTTACGCCAAGCTCTGTAAGAAGTGGATAATACGGCTCAGAAAGTTCTATAACAAATGTGTTCTCGTCCGGAGCAGACACACCAACAAGCAAATTCATCATTTCAAGCCATGTGTGCCTTTCTTTATTTTCGATTATAGCGTCAAAATTAGCTTTTATGGCATATGCATCGCAAACTTCTCCATCTGAAAATGTAACATTAGGCCTTATATGGAATGTATAAATTTTCCCGTCCTCACTTATATCCCATGATTCGGCAAGGCAGCCTTCATATCCGTCCTCCGTTATATTAACAAGAGTTTCAAATATCATTTCCTGAGCATACATTTCTCCGGCATATAAATGTGGATTTAAATCCCTAATATCCCTGTAGTTAACAAAAACCAAATCATCCTTTGTTTCGGTTGTTTCAGAAGTTTCGGCTGTTTCGCTGCCTGAAGCAGATACAGATGACGAACTGCCTGAATTTGAACTACCACAACCAACAAGCAGTGATAAGCACAAAGCACTGGCTAAAATTATTTTACCTACATTTTTCTTCATAAAATTTCCTCCTCTTTGGTCTTTCAATTACCGAGGATATAATATCACAGTTAGCCTGAGCTTACTAATCTCTATTTTTCATTGCCTGTTATAATAAATTGTTATAGTATCTCTTTGAATTTATCAATAAACCATTTAGATGCCGGACTTAATTCCTGATTTTGCGACTTAATATAACCTATAACCAAAAACGGTTCACAGTTATTTATTTTCAATGCTTTTATAGGATATTGCTCATATTTTGAATATAAAAAGTTAATACCCAAACTGCAAATATCTGTGTTAAGCAAAACATTTATATTATCATGATTACTGTTTGTATACATAGCAAAATTAAGCTGCTCAGTGCTAATAGCTCCTAAAGATATATGTTCTAAATGATGCTCCATTGAAAAATAATCTCTTACTCCCCTTACAAATTTAAGTTCAGATAACTCATCAAAATTTATACTTTCTCTACCATAATACGGATTATTTGGCCCTACATAAACACATGCTTCTTTAACATCAAGGGGCTCAAATACTAATTTTTTATGGCCCATAATATGCTGAAAAGATTTCATTTGTTTTTGTGCTATATAAACAATACCTATTTCAGAAATACCTCTTGATACCAAATCACTTACTTCTTCAACACTTCCTTCCTGATGCTCTATAACGTAGCCATGTTTGTTCCAATATATATAAAAATCCGCTAAAAGCCTTGCTATCATATTACTTGAGTAAGTTGATATTGAGAATTTTTTACCATGATTATGGTCAATCATAGAATTTATTTCTGACATATTTTTCAATATTATACGAGCGTATTCCTTTAATGTTTCACCATAAGGCGTTATAATAAGCCCACGGTTTGTTCTTTCAAAAAGCTTCCTTCCCAGTTCTTTTTCAAGAGAATTAATCACTTTGCTTACATTAGGCTGAGTAGTATATAAGCACTCTGCTGCCTTATTAAAACTCTTTTTTTCACAGGCTATCATAAAATATTCTAATTGTTTTAGCTCCATAAAAAACTCCTTAAACAGAAATTATTAGTTTACACTAACTATAGTTTATTTGAGTTTACTATGTGTGTCAAGCTACTATAATTTTAAGTATGTATAACCACAGCAAAAATTCTTATTGACAAATTAATTTGACGAATATAAAATATAACAGTGTTATATAACATTGTTATAAACGGAGATTAGAAATGAACGAAAACGAAAAGACAACTTTAAACCTAATACTTTCAGCTGCAATGCAGGAATTTCTTGAAAAGGGATTTAAATCAGCTTCTTTGCGTAATATAGTAAAAACCGCAGGTGTTACAACCGGAGCTTTTTATGGCTATTATAAAAGCAAAAAAGAGCTTTTTGAGGCCTTAGTCGGTAAACATTATGATTATTTTATCGGCTGTTTTAAAAAGGCGCAAAGTGACTTTGCCGATTTGCCTATGGAAGAACAGCCGGAAAAAATGAGCAGTGTTTCAGGGGAATGTATGCATGAAATGCTTATATATGCCCTTGACCATTTAAAAGAATTTAAACTTATTCTCTGCAAATCTGAAGGCACTCGTTTTTCCTCCATGATTGACGAAATGGTAGAAATAGAAACAAAAAGTACCCACGACTATATAGAAGTACTTAAAA